>JBIKVL010000160.1:0-7569 GCA_044356875.1 Pirellulaceae bacterium
ATTGCCACGAACGCGGCGGACTATGTGGACCTGGGAACGGAGTTTGGTCTCCGCGTTGATCCACGTAGCGGCGCGAGCGACCTGTATGTGTTCGACGGGCAGGTGAACGTGGCGGATACTCGGACGGGAAAAGTGTTGTCTGAAGTTGTGGAGGGTGAGTCGTCGCGCTATGTGGACGGTACTGTCGGGGCGGTGCCAGAAATTGACGAGGACGCGTTCCCTACTCCCGGGGCGATTGGATTTAAACGCTGGCAGCAATACGAACGCGCGATACGGGCGGATGATCGGCTGTTGGCGTTTTATCCGTTTCGCCGCGGTGTCGATGAGACCGTGCTGTTCAATTCGAAAAACGAAGATGTAATTGCCACGGGGCGGATCGATGGAGCACGCTGGACGACCGGACGCTGGCCCGGGAAAGAGGCGTTGCTCTTTGATCGAGACACGGACTTCGTTCAGTTCGACATTCCCGGCGAACATCAGGAGCTGACGGTCGCCGTGTGGCTGAAGGTCGATCGGCTCGATTTCGGCCTGAATGCAATCCTCAATTCGGACGGCAACGAACCCGGCGACTTTCACTTCCAACTCACGCGTCAGGGATTGCCGCGCGGCGGAGTGGTCATCCAAAGTCATTTTGACGACAAGGTCGTGGGGGAATCCGTGCCAGTCGGCAAATGGACGCACGTTGCTTCGGCGATCTCGACGCAAAGTCGTTCTCAACAAATCTACGTGAATGGTGTACTGGCCCGCGAACGCTATTGGCGGAAAGATGAAATCCTTCGCCCCGGTTCTTGTCGCTTGGGAAATTGGCTACCTGATGCGAAAGCGTGTATGCCGAATCGCGCATTTCGCGGTCGAATCGACGAATTGGCGATCTGGAACCGCGTCTTGTCGGTGGATGAGATCAAGAACCTTGTGGAAGTGGGACGTCCGGGAATGCTCGGGAATGCCGAGTAAGGGGACGATGAGCTTGAACATTTGAGGAAGCGAAGTTTTGGGAGCACAGCGAATGAAACCTTGCAGCGGACCATTTTCACGGCGGTCGTTTCTACAAATGGGAGCCCTCGGCGTCGGCGGGATGGGGCTCAGCGTCTATCGCCACCTCGGTATCAACCAGCACGATGCGATCCTCGATTACACCGGTCGACCGCAACACATTCTGCCGTTTGGAGAACCGATTCGGGAGTTGGTGTAGGACGGCGGGGACGGGTCTCCAGACCCGTCGGAAGCATCACTTAATACGGACGGGCCTGGAGACCGTCCCGCCGGAGTTGTTCCTCATGTTGACGTTGATCGACGATCGTCGCGGTTTTTCCCGCCGGTCCTTCTTGCGAGTCGGCAGTCTCTCCCTGGGCGGACTCGCCTTGTCGCAGTTGCTGGCGGACAAGGCCGCGGTGGCGGCCAATGCGAAGGTGTTCCGCGATAAAGCGGTCGTCTTCCTGTTTATGCACGGCGGGCCCAGCCAAATCGAAACGTTCGATCCAAAAATGTCGGCTCCGACGGAGATCCGCAGCATCACCGGCGAAGTGCAAACGACGCTCCCCGGCGTGACCTTCGGCGGGACATTTCCGCGGCTGGCGGAACGAGCCAAGCGGCTGGCGATCGTCCGCTCGTTCTCGTTCGATGGTCAAGCCAATCACGATATCCGGCCGATCGTCGGCCCCGAGTCGTTCAATGCCAATCTGGGTTCGATCTATGCCAGTGTCGCCGGTGCGAATCGTGCCGACACGGGAATGCCCACCAACGTCATGCTGTTCCCGCGTTCGGTCGATCCGACGGCGGGACCCGATCAAAATGGGCCGACGTTCGGTCGATTCGACAGTACGGGGCCGTTCGGCGCGGCCTACGCGCCGCTGATCCCCGGTACCGTCAGCAGCGGTGGATCCATGCAGCAGGACATGCGTTTGACGCTGCCCCGCGATCGGATGGACGACCGGCGGCAGTTGTTGGCCAACCTCGACGGCCTGAAGCGGCAGTTGCAAGTCCCAGGTTTCGACGACTATCGGCGGCAGGCTTTCGAGACGATTCTCGGCGGCGTGGAACACGCGTTTGATCTGTCGCGGGAGGACCCGCGAGTGATCGAGAAATACGATACGAGCCGTCTCTGCAATCCGGAATCGATCCGGCTGGGGCGAGACGGAAGACAGAATGGCTTCTATCGCTTTTACCTCGACCACGGCAAGACGCTGGGAAAAGAAATGCTGCTGGCACGGCGGCTCGTGGAAGCCGGTTCCAAGTTCGTTACCGTGACGACCAATCTCGTGTGGGACATGCATGCCGACGGCAATAATCCGGGCATGGAAAAGGGCATGGGTTTTTCGGGGCCGGTGTTCGATCACGCGGTTTCGGTCTTTCTCGACGACTTGCGCGAACGCGGGCTGGAGGACAAGGTGCTGCTGGTCGCGACGGGCGAGATGGGACGAACCCCGCGTTTGGAAAGCGCCGGCGGTCGCAATCACTGGTCCCGCAGCGCGCCGCTGTTGATAGCCGGCGGCGGGCTGCCGATGGGCCAAGTGATCGGCCAATCGACGCGCGACGCGGGCCAGCCGGCGACGGATCCGATGACCATCGGTCGACTGCATGCCACGATCTTTCACACGCTGTTCGATGTTGGGCAGTTGAGAATCGCGCCGGGCATTTCGCAAGATGTGATCAAGATTGCCACCGCCGCCGAGCCGATTCCGGGGTTGACCCTGTAGGCCAAGGGGAAGGTTCCCCGGCTCGTTTGTGAAGTGAGCGTCCGGCGTTATTTTGTTGCCTTCATGGTTCGCGACGCGAACGCCTGTTGAAATTGTCGAGGTTTTCGATGGCTCGGTTTTCTTCCCCTGTCACCCGCCGAAACTTGCTTCGGCTCGGAGCCGGCGGCGTGCTTGGCTGGTCGTTGCCTCAGATGCTGGCGCTCCAGGCAACCGCGGATTCGAACCGGCGATCGGGAAAAGCCAAGAATGTCCTGGTGATCCTTGAACAGGGCGGCATGTCCCACATCGATACTTGGGATCCCAAGCCCGATGTGGCGCTCGACCACCGCAGCCCCTATAAGCCCGTGGCAACGCGAGTGCCTGGCATGCAGTTCACCGAGTTGCTGGCGAAAACTGCCCGCGTCGCTGATAAACTGACCGTGGTGCGTTCGATGCATCATCGCAACGGGCGTGTCGCGTCGGGCCATCCGGACGGCACGCAGTACGCGCTTTCCGGTTCACACCCCGGTTCGGCCATCGAAATGCCGGATATTGGCTCCATGGTGGCGCACGTCCTGGGCACGGAGTATCAGGATCTTCCGCCCTACATTATGGTGCCCGGCAATCACGAACAGGCCGGCATGACGCGCACAGGCTTCCTGCCTGCCGGGACGCGGGTCTTCAAAACGGGAGGACGCGATCTCTCGGAAAAAGAATCGAATGCCGCGAGCAATCTGACGCGCCGCGATCTACCCACTCCTCGCCTGATCGGGCGTCAGCAGTTGCTTGCTTCGCTTAACCTTTCTCCGGGAAACTCGGACATCAATCCGGGCGGCATGGATCGCTTCTACGAGCAAGCCTTCGCCATGATGACCAGCCCCCGCGTTGCCGCGGCCTTTGATTACCTGGGAGAACCAGCAAAGATTCGTGATCAGTATGGTCCTGGACATCGCGGAGCATGCTATCTCGTCGGAAGAAAGTTGATCGAGGCCGGCGTGCGTTTCGTAACGGTCGATGTGCGTTGGCCGATGACGAAAGAAACTCCGTTGGGCGGCAACTTGAACTGGGACCATCACGATTTCATCTACGCCTCGGGGACATGCAACTTGCCCGGGGCAGGGGGCGGCGGGGCGGGACGCTACGGCATCGGGCACTGGGTGATGATGGGCAGCGTGGACCATGCCTTTTCCGCCCTGATCGAGGACCTGGACCAACGAGGCCTTTTGGATGAGACGTTGGTTTGCTTCATCACGGAGTTTGGCCGCACGCCGAAGCTCAATCGCCACCAAGGCCGCGATCATCACGTGGGCGCGTATTCCATCGCGTTCGCTGGCGCTGGCGTGCCGGGCGGCCAAGTCATCGGTCGCTCCGACCGCGACGGGGGCTATGTTACCGATCTCCCCTTCACTCCAGAAAATTACGCGGTTAGTGTCTACGAGAAACTCGGCATCGACCGCAGTCGGCCCGTCTACACCTCCAGCAACCGCCCCATGTTCATTGGCGACGGATTCGAGCCGATCCGCCAATTGTTTTAGGGTTTTGTAAAACAGCCGAGTCCGAACGGGCACGCAACCTCGTGGATGGAGACGAGTGGACTAACACCATGAAAAGATTCGATGGTCGCTTCGTATTGGGACTGATGGTGTTTCTTGGCCTTTGGCGGTGCCTGCAGGCCGAAACCCCAAGTCCCGCGCCTCTTTATCAGATGCAGTCCGGGCAGAAGACTCAGGTCGACTGGTCGGGCGTGGTTCTTACTCCGGGAAGCAAAACCGACATCGTGAATCTCAAGGGTTCCGGTGTGATCACCCGGTTCTGGGCGACCTTCGGTCCTTCCAAACAGGTGGGCCTCGACAATCGTCTTTGCCGCCTCCTAGTCGTTAATATCTATTGGGACGGCAGCCAAAAACCCGCGGTGTCCGCTCCGCTGTCGGATTTCTTTTGCCAGCCGCTCGAACTTCAACCGATTGAAAACGAGTTCTTCGCGGCGTCGAACCGATTCTGCGTCTTTGACTGTTCGATTCCGATGCCCTTTCGTAAGTCGGCTCGAATTGAAGTGGTGAACGACTCCGATAGGAAGATCGATTTCTTCCATCTGGCGCATGTGGATCGCAAGCCGGTGGGAGATGACGCGTTGTATCTGCACGCCTACTGGAGACGGCAGAGTAACATCGGCAAACAGGATTCGATCGTCGTGCTGCCGGAAGTCGCCGGCCGGGGACGCTACCTGGGAACTCACTGGGCGGTCCACCAGGATCAGCCCGGAAAGAATTGGACATGGTATGACCGGCGGAGTCTAATCTTCACGGATAAAAAGAAGGACGTTGACCCGCCGACGCTTAAAATCAATTCCATCGACGACTATCTGCTCTCGGGTTGGTGGTCGCGGGAAGAGTCGCATCCGCCCTACGCGCATCGCCACGCGGGACGCCCCTACGTTCACGAGTCCGGCGATCGCCTCACCATCGTGATGTACCGCTACCATGTCAAAGATCCCGTCTGGTTTCACGAGAATGTTTCGTACCGCCTGACCGGGCTGGGATTCGACGTCGGCCCGTCCGACTGGAGCAGCACCGCCTTTTTCTACTTGGACAAGCCGGCGAACAGCCTGCCCGACATTCAAGATGCCGAGATTCGCACGGCGGGATTTGTTACCGAACCTACCCCAGAAACGAAGTCCGACGCGGGCGCGGCACAGCCGCAGGACGCAAAGCCGCGCGACGTGACAACTCAACTTCAACCACCATCGGATCAACCATGACCAGCCAACGAGACGGTCGCTGCAACGGCCTCCACCGCCGCGATCTGCTTCAAACCGGAGCCGCGGCGCTCTGCGGACTGACTCTCGCCGATTTCCTTCGGGCCGACGATCGCTCGACGCTCGTCCCCGCGTATCGCAAGCGATCGATCGTCAACGTCTGGTTGGCGGGCGGTGCGTCGCACCTCGACACGTTCGACATGAAGCCAGACGCTCCGGCGGAGATTCGCGGAGTTTTTCAGCCTATCGCCACCCGGACGCCCGGCGTGCAAATCTGTGAGCATCTGCCGCGTCTCGCTGAGCGACTGGATCGGATGGTCCTCATCCGCTCGCTGATGGGAACGGTGGACTCGCATGACGGGGCCATGTGCGCGACGGGTTATCCGCCGGGCAGTTTGAAGAACCTCGGTGGACGGCCGAATATCGGATCGGTCGTGGCGAAGTTTCAGGGCCCGACCAATGGCAACGTCCCGACTGCCGTGGCGATGCTCTCGGCGTACAACGCCAGCGAGCAGGCGTACTTTCGCTCGGCGGGGTTTCTGGGGCCGGCGTTCGACTGCTACATGCCCGACAGCGCGGAGGGGCGGGCCAACCTGCTGACGCGGAATATCACGCCCGAGCGGCGACATCTCCTGTCGCAGTTGGACACTCTGCGTCGCGATCTCGACGCCCGCGGCAACATGGAGGCGATGGACGCCTACGCCGAACGGGCCTTTCAATTCGTGACGTCGCGCGAGTTTGCCCATGCCCTGGACATCACGCGCGAGTCGCCGGAAGTGCGAAGCCGCTATGGCGTCGACCTTGGCAACAGTCCGGTGTCGAAGATCAAACTCGGGCTGCAGAATGCCCGGTTTTTGATGGCTCGGCGGCTACTCGAATGTGGTGCCCGGTGCGTGAACTTGACCTGGGAAGAAGGCGGCGAGCGGCGTTGGGATACGCACCGCGACAACTTCAATGCTTTGAAATACGAGTTACTGCCATCGTTCGACATCGGCCTGAGTGCGTTCTTCGATGATCTTGAAACGCGGGGGATGCTCAACGATGTGCTCGTGCTGGTGTGGGGCGAGTTTGGCCGCACGCCGCGGATTAACAAGGATGCGGGACGCGATCACTACGCCCCGGCGGCCTCCGCACTGTTGTTCGGTGGCGGGCTCAAAGTCGGCCAAGTGATCGGCAGCACGAACCGCTACGGCGAGCACCCGTCGAATCGTCCGATTCACTACCAACAGATGTTCGCCACGTTGTATCGGCACCTGGGCCTCGATCCCGCGATGCGAATCCTCGACCGCACGATGACGCTCCTGGAACATACGGAGACGATTCGCGAACTGGTTGCCTGACGTTCAAAAAGGTAGGCCACGGGCATTTAGAAAAGGTGTCAGGACTCTTTTCTGGGGAGTTCAGCTCGGATAAGTTCCCGAGATGGGAAGACCAAAACGTGCAGACGAAGCGGGCGGGATTTATCACGCCTTGAACCGAGGCAATGCCCGGTCGACCATTTTCCACAAACCGGAGGATTACGAAGCCCTCGAGCAGATCGTCTTTTCTCGCCCCGTAGGTCGGGTCTCCAGGCCCGACCGATCTGTGAACGGGCCTGGAGGCCCGTTCTACGTTTGTGATCCTCATCAAAAGCATACTCAGGGTACGCCTGCCGGATTCTGGCTTACCAGTTAATGCCCAACCACTGGCATTTTGTGTTGAAGCCCACGGAAGATGGAGGCATGAGCAACTTCCTGCGGTGGGTTTCGCTGAGCCGATGGCTGGAAGAACCCGAGCGGGAACCACGCCTGCTCTCCGCCTGGCCCATTGCCCGCTCACCGCGTTGGACCGAGCGGGTCAACAGGCCGCTGACCCCCGCGGAACTCAAGGCCGTTCGCAACAGTGTCAATCGGGGCACGCCCTTTGGAGATAAGAATTGGGTGCAGGCAATCGCGCGGCACCTGAACCTCCAGTCAACCCTTCGCCCCCGCGGAAGACCCCAAAAAGAGTCCTGACACCTTTTCTTCTCCGTCAGGTTTCGGCGGCGGGTTCGTACTCGTACTCAGCATCGCGGTACTCGTACTCGTACTCGTACTCGTACTCGTACTCGAGACGCTACGCGGATACTCCGTTGGTTCGTTGTATCAGTCGAGTGAGCAT
>JBIKVL010000161.1:0-7560 GCA_044356875.1 Pirellulaceae bacterium
GGGCCTCCGTCGTTTACCGCCAAGCCGAAGGCGCAGGCTCGTGTGGCGCGCGGAATTGGCACCGCGTCGCGGATCGGGTTGGAGGCCGAGCCATCGCCTACGGCTCGGCGGTAAACGAGGGCGGCGATAAACGAGGTCGGCGGTAAACGGGGGCCCCGATTTCACGAGTCGATGCGGGGGCCCGCCGCGACCACTTCAGGGGCGGCGTTGGCGGCGTACTTTTGGAAGTTGTCGTGGAACAGCTTCGCGAGCTTGCGGACGGTCGCCTGGTAGGCGGCCGCGTCGCTCCAGGCGCGGCGTGGGACGAGCATTTCGGCGGGGACGCCGGGGCAGTCGGTGATCGCCTCGACCCCGAATACCGGGTCGGCCTCGGTCGGCGCGCTCGCCAACGCCCCGGAATGGATGGCGTCGATGATCGCGCGGGTATAACGCAGCTTGATCCGTGAACCGGTGCCGGGGGAACCGCCGCTCCAACCGGTGTTCACCAGCCAAACGCGAGCCGCGTGGCGCTGCATCTTTTCGGCGAGCAACGCGGCGTACCGAGCCGGATGACAGGTGAGGAACGGCCCGCCGAAGCACGGTGAGAAGGTCGCCACCGGGTCCGACACGCCCATCTCCGTCCCGGCGACTCGAGCCGTATAGCCGCTCATGAAGTGGTACATCGCCTGCTCGGGACTGAGCCGGCTCACGGGCGGCAGCACGCCATGGGCGTCGCAGGTGAGGAAGATCAAGTCGGTGGGATGGCCCGCCATGCAAGGGATGCGAGCGCTGGCGATGAACTCGATCGGGTAGGCGCCACGCGTGTTCTGCGTGATCGTCGTGTCGCTAAAGTCGACGCGATGCGTCTCTTGATCGTAGACGACGTTTTCGAGCACCGCGCCAAACCGCAACGCGTGATAGATATCCGGTTCGGACTCTTCGGACAAATCGATCGCCTTGGCGTAGCAGCCGCCCTCGATGTTGAACACGCCATCGTCCGACCAGCAGTGTTCGTCGTCGCCGATCAGTTGCCGTTTGGGGTCGGCGGACAGCGTCGTCTTGCCGGTTCCCGAGAGGCCGAACAGCAAGGACGAGCGGCCGGTAGTCGGGTCGGCCGTGGCCGAGCAGTGCATCGAGAGGATGCCGCGCGTTGGCATCAAGTAATTCATAAGCGTGAACACGCCCTTTTTCATTTCGCCGGCGTATTCGGTTCCGAGGATCACCATCTCCCGCGTGTGCAGGTTCAAGTCGACGCTGGTTTTGGACGTCATGCTGGCGGTTCGCCGATTCGCGGGAAACTGGCCCGCGTTGAAGATGACCGAATCGGGCTCGCCGAACTCGGACAGTTCGGCGGCGCTCGGCCGAATCAGCATCGTGTGCATGAACAGGGCATGGTATGGCCGCGAGCAGACCACGCGGACCTTGATGCGATAACGCGGATCCCAGCCGGCATAGCCATCGACCACGTAGAGTCGGCGGCGCGTGTTGAGATAATCCTTCGCGCGTTCCAAGTTGATTTCGAACGCATCGAGGTTGATCGGGATGTTGACCGGTCCCCACCAGACGTCATGCTCGGAGAACGGTTCGCGGACAATCCGTTTGTCGCTTGGCGACCGGCCCGTTTTCGCGCCCGAGAAGGCGATCAACGCCCCGGTGTCGGCGATCACGCAGTCCTTTTCCTGAGCCAGCGCTTCGGCGTACAGCTTGGCGGGCGATTGATTCCGCCGCACATCGGACACGTGGATGCCGTAGGGACGCAAATCGAACGATTCCATGGCGCGATCACTCCTTGAAACTTTCAAAACCAAAGTTGCTTCGCTTCCTACGCTATCGACCGCCGCCTTGCGGAACCTTCTAGCACACCAGCCCGAAGTTGGGGAGGAGCCACGGAGCCACGCGGCATCTCAACGGGGAGTCACGCAGGCGGATATTTTTGGTAGTCTTTTGTCCATGACGAACGAGGAACCCGCCCACAACGCGAAAAAAAAAGCTGTCAATCCACTGTATCCCGTGGTGGTGTTGAGCGGCGTCGCGTTCACGCTGACCGCTTGCGCCTACGGGGTTCTCATGGTGCGAACTCAAAATCCGCGGAACGCCGGCGCGGTCGACGCCTCGCCCTTGATGGTGTTTCTCGACAACCATGGATTCATGGTGCTGATGGTCGAATTGGCCGTGCTGACGGTCGCGAGCGTTGCCGCGATGGCGACCGACGACTACTGGACCGCCCGCCGCGATTCGTCGAAGTAACCCAGCAACTGGCAACTGGCAACTAGCAACTAGCAACCAGCAACCAGCAACTGGCCTCCTCAAGTATCCGTGTAGGACGTCAAGGCCTTCATGTAGTTGGCGCGTTCGAGCTGGCTGGCGTCGGCGCAGTTTTTCAGGCTCATACTGCCTTTCATTTGTTCGATCGAGCTATAGCCGCCGGTCTCCATCCAGTGGGAGATTTCCGGCAGGAGTCGCCGGAGCGATTCCGGGCCATGGCGGAGCAGTAGGGAGGTCATCATCGCCACATCGGCGCCGGCGAGGATCGCTTTGAGCACATCTTCGGCGAAATGCACGCCGCTGGTGACGGCGAGGGACAGGTCGAGTTGATCGCGGAGCACGGCGATCCAGCGGAGCGGGCGCCAGAGTTCGTGCCGGCTGCTCAGCAGCACCCGAGGCGTGAATTGCAAGGTTTCCAGGTCGATGTCCGGTTCCAAATAGCGGTTGAAGAGCACCAGGCCGTTGGCGCCGGCGCGGGCGAATTGCCGCATGACATTCGGAATCGAGCTGAAAAACGGACCGACTTTCACGGCCAGCGGAATCGAGACTTCGCGGCGGACGGAGGCGAGCAGCTCAACGTAACGCCGCTCGACGTCCATCGACGTCATTTCCGGGTCGGTGGGTACGAAGTAGATATTTAGTTCGAGGGCGTCGGCGCCAGCGGCTTGGATCTCCTTGGCGTAATGCACCCAGCCGCCAGGGGTCGCTCCGTTGAGGCTGGCGATCACGGGAACGCGGAGGCATTGCTTGGCTTCGCGCAGCAATTCCAAATAGGTTTGCGGCCCCGTGTTGTAGTCCTCCATTTCGGGGAAGTACGACAGCGACTCGGCGAACGCTTCGGTTTGATGCTCATACAACGAGTGGATCGCCCACTGGTCGTGTTCAATCTGTTCCTCGAACAGTGACGGAAGCACGACCGCCGCCGCCCCGCATTCTTCGAGCTTCCTCAGCTTGTCGAGGCTTCCGGTCAGCGGACCGGCGCTGGCGACCAGCGGGTTGGCGAGTTTGAGGCCCAGGTAACGCGTGGAGAGATCGACGCCCATGGCGCGGGTTACTCCTGGTCGGAGGTTGTGGAAGTGGGGGAGGCCGGGCGAAGCGTGGGTGCGCCGTCGTTGGTCGCGGGCGTGGCGAGCGATCGTTCAATGCCCGCCATCTGTTCGTAGTAACGCCAGGTGTCGTCGATATCCTGCTGGGCTTGGCGGAAGAGCGTTTCGGCGACGGCCGGCTGCGACCGGGCGAGCATCGCGAACCGGCCTTCCTTCTTCGCCAGTTCGGCGAACGGCAACGACGGTTTCCGGCTGTCCAGATGGAACGGATGGCTACCGCTCTGGGCTTCGCGCGGATCGTAGCGGAAGAGCGGCCAGAAGCCGGATCGCACGATGTCCTTCTGATGGCTCATCGACGTCGACATCTCGATCCCGTGGGCGACGCAGTGGCTGTAGGCGAGGATCAACGAGGTCCCCGGATACGATTCGGCTTCTTCGAAGACTCGCAAGGTTTGCAGCGGATTGGCGCCGAGCGCGATCTGCGCGACATAGACGTTGCCATAGGCGACCGCCAACATGCCGAGATCCTTGCGTTTCACCGTTTTGCCGCCGGCGGCGAACTTGGCCACGGCCGCCCGCGGCGTCGACTTGGAAGCTTGGCCGCCGGTGTTTGAATAGACGCCCGTGTCGAGCACCAGGATGTTGACGTTTCGGCCCGAAGCCAGCACGTGGTCGAGTCCCCCGAAGCCAATGTCGTAGGCCCAGCCGTCGCCACCGACGATCCAGACGCTGCGATGCACCAGCGACGCGGCCATTCCCAACAGCCGACGCGCCCGATCGCGCACGTTCGCGTCCGGCGTTGCCGCGCTGGCGTCGCCAGCCTTGCCAGTGCCACCCTCGCGCAGCAGGCGTTCCAGCCGCGAACGCAGCTCGGCGACGCGTTCGCGCTGCTCGCGGATCGCCGCTTCGGTGTCCTGGGGCGAGTTGGCGATCGCGGCCGCCAAGTCCGGTCCGACATGGGTGGCAAGCGATTCGAGCAATAGGCGGGCTTGATCGTGTTTGGCGTCGGTGGCGAGCCGCATGCCGAGGCCGAATTCGGCGTTGTCCTCGAAGAGCGAATTGCTCCACGCCGGGCCGCGGCCGTCGCGGTCCACGCTCCACGGCGTGGTCGGCAAATTGCCGCCGTAGATCGACGAACAGCCGGTCGCATTGGCGACCAGGAGGCGATCGCCGAATAGTTGCGTGAGCAGTTTTAAATAAGGCGTTTCCCCGCAGCCGCCGCAGGCTCCTGAGAATTCGAACAGCGGCAAGAGCAACTGCGAGCCTTTGACGGTGTCGCGTTTGACCCGCGTGCGGTCGAGCTCCGGCAACGCGACGAAGTGCGCGAACCGCGCCCGTTCGGTCTCCAGATGATCGGCTTTGGGCGACATGTTGATCGCCTTGTGCTTAACCGCTTCCTTGCTGCGGGCCGGGCACACATCGACGCACACGCCGCACCCCGTGCAGTCGTCCGGCGCGACTTGGA
This sequence comes from Pirellulaceae bacterium, assembly GCA_044356875.1. Taxonomy (GTDB): domain Bacteria; phylum Planctomycetota; class Planctomycetia; order Pirellulales; family Pirellulaceae; genus CAIXSC01. The sequence continues at coordinate 4,756 of JBIKVL010000161.1, forward strand.
TCGTCAGGCGATGGCCCGCCAAGTCGCCGCTGGCGATCGTGCGGAACGGAAAGCCGTCCGGCGCGTGGTTGGCGGCCCCGGGGACGCTGGTGTCGGCCGGATAGGCTTTGGTGCGGATAGCCGCGTGCGGGCAGACCATCGCGCACAAGCCGCATTCGATGCAGATTCGCGAATCCCAAATCGGGATCTCGGTCGCGATGCTCCGCTTTTCGTACCGCGCGGTGCCGGTGGCGAACGTGCCATCGACGGGCAGCGCGCTGACCGGCAGCCAATCGCCCTGGCCAGCGATGATACGGGCGGTGACACGTTGGACGAAGTCGGGCGAGTCGGCCGCGATTGGCGGCTGGCGCCGTAAGGAACTCGAAGCGACAGCGGGCAGCGGCACTTCACAAAGGCCGGCGAGCGAGGCGTCGACGGCGGCGTAATTGCGTTGCAACACGGCCTCGCCGCGTTTCGCGTACGACTTGCGGATCGCCGCCTTGATGTGGGCCAACGCTTCGTCGCGCGGCAGCACCTCGGCCAACGCGAAGAAGCAGGCCTGCATCACGGTGTTGATGCGGCCTCCCAGCCCCGCTTGGGCCGCGACTTTGCTGGCGTCGACCACGTAAAAACGCAGCCGCTTGTCGAGGATCTGTCGCTGGGTTTCGATCGGCAGCTGGTCCCAGACCTCGTCCGGTCCGAAGGGACTGTTCAGCAGGAATGTCGCGCCAGGCTCGGCGATTTCCAACACATCCATCCGTTCCAGAAAGTGGAATTGATGGCAGGCGACGAACCCGGCGCGGCGAATCAGGTAGGTCGAGCGGATCGGGCGGGGACTGAAACGCAAGTGGGAAACGGTCGTTGAACCGGCTTTCTTCGAGTCGTAGACGAAGTAGCCTTGCGCGTGAAGCGGCGTGTTTTCGCCAATGATCTTGACCGAGTTTTTATTCGCGCCGACCGTGCCGTCGCTGCCGAGGCCGTAGAACACCGCGCGTTTGACGTCGGCGGGCTCCGCGGCGAACTCGGGATCCCACTTCAGGCTGAGCCGCGTCACGTCGTCATGGATCCCGATCGTGAATTGGCGCCGCGGCGCGTCGGTCGCCAGTTCGGCGAACACGGCCGCCGCCATCGCGGGCGTGAATTCCTTGGAAGCCAATCCGTAGCGGCCGCCAATGACTTGCGGCAACGCCGACCCCTGCCAGTGGCCGGCCACGGCCGCGACGACGTCGAGAAACAACGGCTCGCCAACCGCTCCCGGCTCTTTCACGCGATCCAGCACTGCGACGCGGCGAGTGGTCGGCGGCAGGGCGGCGGCCAAGGCGGCGGTGTCGAAAGGCCGATACAGCCGCACTTTGACCAATCCAACTCGTTCGCCACGCGCCGCCAGCGTCTCGATCGCTTCCTCGACCGCGCCCGCCGCCGACCCCATGAGCACGATGACTCGTTCGGCGTCCGGCGCCCCGACGTACTCGAACAGTTGATACGACCGGCCGGTCAGCCGCGCGAAGGCGTCGAAGGATTGCTGCGTGATGCGAGGCACGGCGTCGTAAAACGGATTGCACGCCTCGCGGGCTTGAAAAAAGACATCCGGGTTTTGCGCGGTGCCCCGCAGTTTGGGCTGGTCCGGATCGAGCGCCCGGTCGCGGTGCGCTTGCACGTCCTCCGGATCGATCATCGCCCGAAGATCGTCGACCGTTAGCTGTTCGATCTTGTTGACCTCGTGCGAGGTGCGAAAGCCGTCGAAGAAATGCAGGAAGGGAACCCTTGATTTCAGCGTCGCGGATTGCGCGACGAGCGCGAAGTCGTGGGCCTCCTGGACGGATGCGGCGCACAGCATCGCCCAGCCGGCGCCGCGGGTCGACATGACGTCGGAATGATCGCCGAAGATCGAAAGGGCGTGTGTCGCCAACGCGCGTGCCGCGACATGAATGACCGTGGACGTCAGTTCGCCCGCGATCTTGTACATGTTCGGGATCATCAGCAGCAGGCCCTGCGACGCGGTGAATGTCGTCGCCAGCGCGCCGGTTTGCAGAGCGCCATGGATCGCGCCCGCCGCGCCGCCTTCGCTCTGCATTTCCATAATCTCGGGGACGGATCCGAAGATGTTCCGCTGCCCCGCCGCCGACCAAGCGTCGGCCAGTTCGCCCATGGGCGTGGCCGGCGTGATCGGATAGATCGCGATCACCTCGTTGGTCTGATGGGCGACGTAAGCCGCCGCCTCGTTGCCGTCGACCGTGACGAATTTGCGTGCCACCAGCAGCTCCTTCGGGATTCGGCTCGCGGACCGCGATTCCCATAGGGCAGGGGATGCTCGCGAGTTCGCATCTGCATCACGCCCACGGGAGCAAATGGGGCGCCAGGGGAGCGGCGAGCTGAAACTGGCGGTGGGCTTTGGTTCGCGTTCCGAGCGGGTGTGCCTATGAGCACGCTGGCGCGCCGTTTCGCACGCGTTCGGGGCGGCACCGTTCGTCGGCGACTTCGCCTTGAATCCGTTGATACACCTCTTCGCGGTGGATCGGAATCTGCAACGGGCCCGTCACGCCAATTCGCACCCGTTCTCCCGAAATGGCCGTGATCGTGATCACGATGTCATCGCCGATGCGGATTTGTTCACCCACCTTGCGACTGAGAACTAACATGGACAATCCCTCCGTGCATGAACGAACGCCAAGAACACGTGGGGAGTACCGTGAGAACCGGCGGGGCCGCATCCCGAAAACATCGCGAACGGGAGGATGCAAGCAAGGCGCCGACAAGGTGCTCCAGGGCAGCCTTAGCCCGGGAATTTCGCCCGTCATGAGCGAACAGGGGCGTAAGGTAAACCGG
>JBIKVL010000162.1:0-7530 GCA_044356875.1 Pirellulaceae bacterium
ACTTTTTGGACCTTGACTTCCTGTGCCTCTTTTACCTGTATCTCTTTTACCTGTATCTCTTTTACCTGGACTTCCTGTGCCTTGACTTCCTGTGCGTGAACCTCTTTTACCTGGACGACTTCTACCCTGACCTCTTGGGCCGATGCCGAATAACGCGAGACTGGCGGTTGTCCGTCCACGCCTGACGATGCCATGGCGATCAAGGCGAGGAGCGCCAATCGTCGAAACGCGCGGCATGGGAGCGTCATTTGCAAGCGTCGCATGGTGCGGCTCCGTCTATCGGTTAGTGGCGCGTCGAACGCCCTCGATGCGGTTGAAGTATTCGTCGAGCCCGGCGCGGAATTCCTCGGGAAGTTTCGGACCTGCCGTTCCAGTCGCCTGAGCCGTATCGGGGTTTTCGCGAACTTCGCGTTCGTTGCGACCGCGGCCGATTAGGGCGAGCGCTGCGTCGGTGGTGTTGCCTCGGCCGCCTCCGCCGGGCGACGCGCCGCCTCCTCCGCCACCGCCCTGGGGATTGAACCGGTTTGACTGCAGCAACAGCTCGATCGCCTCCGTTTCCGCCGCGATCGCCGTCGCGCCCGTTTCCGGCGTTCCCAAGATCAAGCTCGCCTCGCCCATCACTTGGACGACGGCCGTCAGCAACTGCAGTTCCTTGACGAAATCGGTTTCGCCGTCGGGAAGTTGCCGAATCCGCTCAGCGACCTTGTCGAGTCGCACACCCAAGTCGGTCTGTTCGGACGCGAGCTTTTCACCCCGCGTCTGGTATTCGCTCTTCTCCATCGCGCGTCGCGCTTGTTCGGCGACCCGGGTTTCCTCGCGAAGATTCATTTCGCCCTCAATGATCTTGAGGACTTCGAGCACGATCGAGGGTGGGAGACTGCCACGGGACTTGGAACCGGGGCATGCGGAGCCGCTCGACGCCGCGTCGACGAGGTCTTCGGCCCAGCGATCGAGCGTGTCGGACCAGAATTCGCATTGGGCGAGCGACAGGCCGCGTTGCTTGGCGATATCGTCGGACAGTTGCCGCAATCCGCCGACGACATCCTGTTGCCGCATTTCATCCAACACCGACTTGAACACCGCCAGCCGGCGCCGTTCAAAGTAAGCCTGCATGTCATCCATGATGTTCGAGACGTCTTGGCTGCCTTTGCCTTCTTGCTGCGCCAGTTCGGCGGTCAGTTTGGCAACTAGATCAGGTTTTGTGTCGGCCTCGTGCGCTGGTTCCCGCCGAGGTTCCTGCCCGGGTTTCTGCGGTGGTTCTTGCCGCTTGGCCCCAAACGCCGCGTTGATCGTCGAGCCCAACCGCGTGGCGACGCTGTTTTGGAGACGCGATGCCGCCTTCAAGCGTTTCACGAGGGTCGTGCCTTCGAGGTTCGCCAGCACTTTGTTCAATTCGTCCGAAATCTTGTCGAACTCGGCAAGCAGCGCTCGCTGCTGTTCCAACGCCTCGTCGAGCTTCTGGGCCGCCCCGTCGTCCGCCGGTGCGGGTTCGGAGGGCTTGCCGCCACCGACAAGCGACGTGCTGGGCAAACCTAAGCTCGGCTTGCCCTTCGCCGAACCGGCGGCGGGCGGTTCGTTCTTGGGCAGATCTTTGGCTGGATCCAGTTGTGTGGATTCCACGTCCGCGATGCTTGGCAGCTTGGGCATCGGAGTCTCCGGTTTGGGCGGAGAGTCCTCGTTGGCGGAACCACTGGCGCCGCCAGCGCGGTTCTGGCCCGCGTTTCGGTCCTTCTCGCCTGGAGGCGACGAGCTCGAATCGCCCGTTTTCGACGGTGTCTCCCGCGGCGGTTGCTGTCCGGGTTCGCCCTTCGACGACTGCCCGGAGGTTGGCGATTTTGCGAGCGACCTGGATTGGGGCGAATCGGCGGCCTGCTTCAATAGATCGGCGACGGATGGCATCCGCTCGCCGGAGATTTCCTTCAATAGCTGCAACATTTCAGCCCATTTTTCCAAGTGACCCACGCCAAACTCGGGATTGCGAGTGGCCTGCTGGATCAAATCCTCGCCGGCATCGACCAGGTTTTCCAAGCGGCGCCCGTTCGCTCGTTCGGCCGCGGCCTGTGCTTCGAGCCGCTTGCGCGTGCTCGCGTCATCCAGTTCCTCGGCGGGAAGTTCCCGCAGTTGCTTGTTCGTTTCATAGAGCTGCAGTTCGCGATCGCGGACTTCCAGCGATTGGCGATGCCACTTGCTCAGTTGCTCGGTCAACCAGATCGCATGTTGCTCGGGGCTGAGCACAAAGAGCGTGTAAGCGGCCGAGTAAGTCCGAGGGCGGTTGGGAAGATAGTCTTCGACATACAGCCGGACTTGCAGCGGTTGGGGAGCAATCCCAAGCGACTTGGCGGAGAAGGTGCCGGTGAGCTCAAGCATTTCGCGATCGCCTCCGCCCGCCGCGAGGAGCCGTTCGCCTTTTGCCGGATCGGCCACCGTCGTTTCATCCAAGCCGCGCCATTCAATGCCGACGCGTTTCACCCCGAAGTCGTCTTGAGCGCGGACGGCGAAGGTCAGTTGTTCGGAATCGAGCACGACGCGTTGCCGCGGGAGGCCTTCGCTGGCGAGCGACGGGGCTTCGTCCTCGCGGCCCTGGATTGTTAGTTGAAACGGCTCTTTGCCAGTCAATCCAAGCTGATCGCGCCATTCAAAGCGCAACGCGGTGGAGCCGGCGACGGCCGCCGCCGGGCTGGCGATGTTCGGGCCGGTTGGCGTCGTGGATTGGCCGTTGATCTGGGCGCTCGCCAAGTCGCGGTTGGCGGTGGCGGTGAACCGTACCTGACTGCCCTTCACCAAAGTCACGCTGCCACCCCGCACGTCGCGGACGATGTCGCGCGAGCGTTCCAGATAGGATGGCAACTGGACGTTCGCCTGGACGCCGGTCAGTTCCGGTCGCAGCGTTGGTTCAATCTGTACGCTGGCCGTAAAATCGCCCACTCGGAGCCGCATTGGCAGCGACGCGATCTGGCCATTCAGATCAAAGTGGTAACGGCCATCATGCAAACGAGCGATGACGGGTGGCGAGCCGGGTAGCGTCAGTCGCGCGGATGGCGGGTGCCAAACGCTCGTGGGGCGGAGCGCGACCGCGAATTGCAGCGGCTCGCCGTACGCTACGATCAACTCGCGGGGCAGGGGATCGATTTGGGCGAACGTATAACGGGGGATGTCGCGCCACGGCTGCAAAAAGCGTTGCCACGCGTTCGAGGCGGCGCCGAGTGAAAAGATGCTCACCGTCGCGCAAGCGGCCAGCGACAGGGCGGCGACGATCGCTCGGCGAACGTGACGCGGCCGCGGCACCGCGTCACGGAAGTCGAGCCCCTGGGCCCGCTCGGCGACCTGGGCGATAGCCGCTTCGCACAAGCGGCGGGAACGAGCCTGTTCGCTGTCGCTCTGCGCGAGTTCGATCACGCCGAGCAGTTGGTCGCCAATACTGGCATGCTTGCGGGCGAGCAGCCGCGCGAGTTGTTCGAGGTGGCGGCGGCGATAGACCCAGCGGTGCCACGCGAACGGGACCATGCCGCAGCCAGCGGCGGCGGCGGCAAGCAGCAATCCGCGGAGCCAGGCGGGGGTATCGAAAACGCGGTCGAGGGCGTAGGCGACGAGGAACGCGGCGGCGATGCCGACGACGGCTCCCGCCACGGCTTCGATCAACTTCACTCGCCACAGATGTCCGCGAAATAGCAGCATCTGCCGACGTAGGCTGTCGGGCAACGTCAGTCGGTCCGTCCGCATGGTGTTGCGTCCTTTCACAAAACGTTCGCGTCAAATCAAACCGATCGCCTTGCGGCCCACCCAGAAAACTCCCAGGATCAACACGAGCACGCCGCCCACAGCGGGATGGCTCCACAATTGCAATCGCCGGGTAATTGGCGGTTGCTCGGCGAGGTTCGCGAGCGAATTCACAATCTCATCCACCTTATCGACCGCGACCGTCTTGCCGCGGGTGACTCGGGCGAGCTCGGCGAGGACTTCCGGGCGGGCGGGCCGTCCTGCGCGTTCGAGATCGCCGCCTTGGACAAACAACGACGCGTTCAGCGTGGCGCCCGTCTGGCGGCACGCTAGCAGCACGTCGTGCTTGCCGGGTTCGGCAGTCGTGAAGGAACCGTTGAACACGCCCCACTCGTCTCCTGTCGAGCTCAAGCGAACGATCTCCGACTTGCCCGAAGGGGCGATTATCTTGGCCGTGACTTCGCCTTGGGCAAGCGGTTCGCCGGCCTGGTCCATCACGTTGGCGCTCAGCGCGACCGTCTGGCGGACCTGCGGTTGATCCGGCGAATAATATAGCCGCATCGTTTCCCCTTTCGCCATGTTTCTTTGGTACGCCATCCAACGCACCACTTGGCCCCAGAAACGATAGTGGTATTTGTCTTCGACCCCTTTCCGCCACCGCCACGCCCCATCGGTGCCCATGAACAGCACCTTGCCCGCCCCGAAGGTGCGCGTCACCAGCAGCGGCAGACGACCGAATTCATTCGCCACGTCCTTGTGAATGCTCAGGACTTCCGTGCCCGCCTTCGCACGCACGACCGGCGCGTACCATTGGAAACCAGGCAGGTCTTCCCAAACTTCCAGGTTGTCGTCCTGCGTCTCCGCCAACTTCGTCAGCAGACTGCGGCGGCCTGTCTCTGTCAGCTCGAACTGCCCGGGGGTCCGCGAGCCCCAGCCTTCCGGCTGCGCCGGGTCGAGCACAACGGGATAAAGCTCGGCCAGCGTTGTGTCGCCCAGGGATAGTTGGCGGCCTTGCCAGCCGGGCATAAACACCAGTCCGCTGGCTTGAAACTCGACCAACCCCTTCAACAATCGACATTGCTCCGCGGTGAGTTGGCCGCCATCGACTCCGACATCGCCGAGGAACACCACATCGTAGCGCGACAGCTCGTCCAGTCCCTCGGGAAACTTCGCGATATAATCCTTGTTGCCGCCGCCAACCTTGGACAGTCCCGGGTGGAAGAGCAAACAGGAAACCTCGACGCCCGGGTCGCGCGACAACGCGTTGCGCAGATACCGGTATTCCCAACGCGGATACGATTCGACAACCAACACCCGCAGTTTCTCTTGGCGGATCGCGATCGGCGCCGTCAACGCGTTGTTGTCGGTGATCGTTTCGTCCGGATGTTGGGGCACGGTGAGCGTCACCGTGAAGTCGCCCGTCTCGGCGGGCTTCCAGATGATCCATTCACTCGTGCGGCTCATCGGCGCCACACGCACCTCTTTGGCCACCTCCGAGCCATCAGACGCCTTCAGCACGACCGTCGTGACGTACTCGCGCGGCAGCGAACTGTCCACGGTGAACGGCACGCGCACCGCTTTGCCGCTGACGCCGAATGTCGGCGCGTCCAAACTCAACAGCTCAACGTCCGGCAAGCGGCTCGGACGACCGATCGGCACGGTGAAAATCGGAATGCCCTTCATGCGATACCGCGTCGCGGCCTGGAGCGGAGCAGGGCCGCTGTTCCAATCGCCATCCGACGCCAGCACCACGCCGACAAGATTTTTGGTGTTTTCGAGCGTGGCGGCGAGCGGCGTATGTAGATCGGAGCCAGCGGCGGCTGAGCCAGCGGAGCCGGCGGCGTCACTCGAACTGATCGCGCCAATCTTCACGTCGAACCGTTCCCGCAGCGACTGCCAAGTGGCCGCCCGCGTCAAGGGTTCGACCGCCTCGCGACGCGTCACCCGCCGCGCGTCGCTGGAGGCGCTCGAACTGACGTCGCGGGTTCGCATGCTGATCGAATCGTCCCAGAGCACCTGGATTGTGGGCCGGTTGTCGGGACGCTGCTCTTCGACCCACTCTGGCTGATTGAACAGCAGAGCCGCCAACACAACCGCCGAGACGCGTAGCAATTCGAGCCACCCAAGGCTCGCGCGATAGCCGCCGCGTCGCCACGAGTAGAACGCCAGCGCCATGGTGGCGGCGACGATCGCCACCGAAAGAATCAGCGAGCCCGTGGTCCAAACAAAAGTCAGGGTGCGAATGGCGCTGTTCATGCGGCGGCTCCCGCTGGTTTGGCGGCGAGCTTGGGGATGCACAAGGCGGCTTCGCCGAGCAGCGCAAGCATCATCACCAACAGAAAGGAACGCCAGATTTCGCGGACCAGCGAAGAAAAGCGGTTGGCCTGATCGTCGACTCGGCGGAAGTCCAACCCCTTGAATAATTCGCCGACGCTCTCGCCAGCGACTAGCCGTGGATCGTCCTCCCTGGCTGGTCGATTCACGGCGAACAGCAGCGACCCAGCCGTGTAGACGCCGCGTTGGAATCCATAGTCGGTCGCAATCACGTCGGTCGGACCCGCGACCCGCGTCCAGTCCTGGGTTCCGCCCAAGCCCGTGAGCTCGCCGGCCGCGACTTCGCGGGTGTCGCCGAGCACCGCCGCGCCCGCCGCGATCGCTCTTTGAATCATCACATACAGCACGACGCCATTTTCCGCGAGCGTTGAATCGCGCGGCTGCGTCGTGGTCGCGACGAAATAAACTCCGCCGCGATCGGTCGGCGCGCGGGCCACGAGCGTTGGTCCACCCTTCAGAGTCGCTAGCGGGACCACGTCGCCATCGAGCGGGCAGTAGCGGCGGATCCGCAAATCGCCCAACGGCAACGCGGAGCCATCCTGGGTATTCGCGAGAAGATCCTGGTCGCCGCGCCACGATTCCACGCCCAGTTCGGACGCCGGCTCGACCCACGACCGCCACGCTTGTCCGAGGAAAGCCGCGTTTTGCGGGCTTTCCGCAGCCTCGCCCGCATCCGTACCCGCCGGTCTTCCCGCGGTGGTCGCGCCTGACACACTTGCTGTTCCAGTCGAGGGACTTGGCGCTAGCGGCGGAAAGAAGATGATCTGGCCGCCGCGGTCGACGAAGCGGCGCACCGTGTCCGCGGTTTCGCCGGTAGGTAGCTGCGTGTGCCAGAGCACAAGCGCTGCGGCGTCCCAATCAACGCTGGCGAGCTGGTCGGTGTCGACAACGTCCACGTCGCTGGCGAGCGAAGAATCGGGCGCGCTGTCGGCGGATGCCTGAAGCGCGGTCGCGGCGGCCGGTTGGTCGGTGACGAGGATCGTCTGGCGGGCTGGCGGCGGCGCGAACACAAAGTAGGCTTCGTTGTCGGCCGGATTGCCGTCGGTTGGCAGCGATACGCGTCCCCAGCCGCGTTCCTGGGTCGCGTCGAGCGGCACCGGGTGGTCGCGCAGTTCATGGCGATTCCCGGTGAACTCGACAGTCAGCTCGGAACTGGCGCCCGCGATTTCGATTCGCAGCGGCAGGGAAATCGCCGTCGTCGACGGTTCGTCACGCTGGATGACGAGCGACAACAGCAGTTCGGCGCCGGCGGCACTGCGTCGCCGTTGAGCCTTCGTGACGCGGACCGACATGTTGTCCGCCGCGGTGTCGGCGTAAGTCAGCAGATGGAAGCGGATCGTTTGGGGGAATTCGAGGAAGGCGGCGCGAAGGCCTTCCCAGCGTCCGTTCTGTTCGTCCCAATCGTAGCGCCGCAGATCCGACGCGATCCAAATCTCGGTGCGTCCCGTCTTGTTGTCGCGAACGTATTGGCGGGCGGCG
>JBIKVL010000722.1:0-3281 GCA_044356875.1 Pirellulaceae bacterium
GCCATCGGCGACGGCATCATCGGCGACGGCATCATCGGCGACGGCGCCATCGGCGACGGCGACATCGGCGACGGCATCATCGGCGACGGCGTCATCGGCGACGGCATCATCGGCGACGGCATCATCGGCGACGGCATCATCGACGACGGCGACATCGGCGACGGCATCATCGGCGACGGCATCATCGACGACGGCGTCATCGGCGACGGCATCATCGGCGACGGCATGCTGGGTGAGAAAGCAGCCATGGGCGAACCTGGCGGAGCCGCCATTGCTGGATTTGGCGAATAACTATTGGACGAGGACGCTTGGCCTCCCGGAGTGACTAGCGGAAACACGCTCGTCGGGATCGGCACGTTGGCCCGCGGAGGTAATGGACTGAGCGGGCCGGAGTGATTCGCTGGATTAGTTGCGGGGTTAGCCGGTGGGTTAGCCGCGGGGTTTGTCGGGCGGAACTGGCTGGCGAGACTCGGTGGCCCTTGCGTTATCGGGTGTTGCCCAAGAGCGGCTGTTGCTGGAGCGACGGCCGGAACTTGTTGGGAAGCGGCGGCGGTTAGCTCACGCCGGCATTCCTCTTCGTAGATAGCCCGCTTCGTGGGGTCGCTTAGGCACGCCTTCGCGGATTCGATCTCGTCCAAAACTCGGGCCCACGCGGCGGCGTTAGGACCCGGGCGGAAACCTCGCACCCGCGACTGCGACCGATCCGCCGCCGTCAAAATCGTCAGGGTATCCCTCTCGGAAGGGTCCAACCCCAACAACTGAAAATGATTCGGCTTGGCAAGCGACGGGTCCAACCCAAGCCACTCACTGTATGGATTGAACGCAGGGACGGACACGGATAGCTCCGGAAAACGTGCGGGCGACTCTATGCGTATCAAACAACGCCACGGCGGCATCGACTGGCGACATGCCCGGCGGACAAAAGGCAACTCATCGAACAAATTCGGGAAAAAGGCGCTGCCAGGGGTCAATGATAGATATAGCCCCTCGATAGGGCAAGTTGATTCGCGGAAGCCCATCGGGGACGGAGGCATGTCGCGGTTCACGCAGTGAGGCTGAATGGACTGCCATGGAAGTCGGTGCGAATGGCCGTCGCGACAACATTGGCGAGTTCGTGGGCACTTCTTCGCTGAGCGTTTCGACGCCGACAAACTCGAACGGGCGAACTGACCGAGGAGGAATTGCGAAGTTTGGCCGGCTCGCCAGTGCCGGCGGATGTGGTTGGGGAGCAATCTAACTGGTCTGGCTAGTAACGACCCCGAGTTGGAAACTCCCGCGTTGAGGATGCCCAAGCAGTTGGCCGAGGCTTGGCTCCGCTACGGCCTGAACGCGGCGAACTGGAAAGAGGCGGTGCGGTCGATCTCGCGTCGTTTCCGCTGGTTGGAGCGTACCGCTTCCGAGATGCGCCGCGACTGTCGGCGTTTCGTGGCGGATTCGAGTCCGCCGCCCGGGTAGCCGCGTGTCCGAATGGGCCCATGATCCGGCGCCCTGATCATGAGGGACGAGGCCCACTGTTCGCGTCGTCAGAGCCTCGAACGCCGTTCTAGAAAAGCTGTCGGCGAACTGTTCCGGGGTTTGCTGCGCGCCGTCGGGCTTCCGAGACGCGAAGCCGCTCATGTGACCCCTTCTCGTGTGAGGTGTCTTGTTAGTTTAGGCAAGCTTTTAGCATGCCGAAATCCGTTCTCTCCTCTTCGTCGCGTCGGCGGCAGGTTAAACACCACCGTGGGCCTCTCAAACGCCATCGACCACGCCTGAAATCCGCATGGATTCGAGCCTCGCTGCGGGCGGCCTCGGGCAAGCTAAAAGCGACAGTCTATGGTTTGTTTCCAAGCGGCCCACCATCGACAGCTTATCCATGAAACAATGGCCCGCTACGAGCGGCTGATGCGACTCACGGCCGCGACCAGTTTTTCCACCTCGGCGGGCGTATTGTAGAAGGCGAGCGACGGGCGGACGGTTGCTTCCAGCCCGAAGCGTCGCAACGACGGCTGAGCGCAATGATGGCCGGCTCGGACCGCGATCCCTTCACGATCGAGCCGCTTGCCAACCTCTTCCGGCGGCAGTTTGTCCAGCACGAACGAAAGGACGCCGACCTTGTGTGGCGCGGTGCCGATGAGCCGCAGGCCGGGAATGGCCGACAGTCCCGCTGTCGCCTGCCGCAGCAAGTCGTGTTCATGGCCCGCGATCGCCGCCAATCCCAGCCGCTGAACGTATTCGATGGCCGCCGCCAGCCCCACGGCATCGGCGATATTGGGCGTGCCAGCTTCGAATCTGGCCGGTGGATCGGCATACGTCGTGTGCTCGAACGTGACGTCGCGGATCATATTGCCGCCGCCCTGCCACGGCGGCAGGCCGTCGAGCAATTCAGGCGTCGCGTAGACCGCCCCGATGCCGGTGGGGCCAAACAATTTGTGGCCGGAAAACACGTAAAAGTCGCAGCCCATCTCTTGGACGTTCACGGGAATGTGGGCCACCGATTGGGCGCCATCAATCAACACTCGGGCCCCATGGCGTTTCGCCATTCGGGTCATCTCCTCGACGGGCAGGATCGTCCCGAGGCTATTGCAGGCATGTACCAAGCCAACCAGCCGGGTTCGCGGTCCCAACAAACGTTGGTACTCGTCGAGCAACAGTTCGCCGCGGTCATTCACCGGAACCACGCGGATCCGCGCGCCCGTTTCGCGGGAAATCATCTGCCATGGCACAATGTTGGCATGGTGCTCGAGCGTGGTCAGCAAGATCTCGTCGCCCTCGCGCAGCTGCGACCGGCCAAAGGTGTTCGCGACCAGATTGATCCCCTCCGTGGTCCCTCGCACGAACAGAATCTCGCGGATGTGGGAAGCCCCAAGAAACTCCCGCACCTTCTCCCGGGATTGCTCATACGCCTCCGTGGCGCGTGCCGCCAACGCGTGGGCCGCACGATGGATGTTTGAGTTGTCGCGGGAATAAAACCGCGCGATGGCATCGATCACCGATTGGGGCTTTTGCGTCGTGGCGGCGTTGTCCATCCAAATCAATGGCTGGCCATGCCCGGATTGTTGCAACGCCGGAAAGTCGCGGCGAACGGCTTCCACGTCGAAACCGCCACTGGGGAAAGACGGTCCCGCCGACGCCGCCTGCGCCGAACGCAAGGCGGCGACGGCGCGGACCAACGCGTCGTCGCCTCCCAGCTCCCGGCAGGGCCGCGCCACTCCCCTTTTGCCGGCGACCGCGTGAGTGGGCGCTGCCACACCGCCGAATCGCACCTGCCGAACAAACGCCTTCAACCCAGCTTGCGAGTC
>JBIKVL010000497.1:0-4225 GCA_044356875.1 Pirellulaceae bacterium
TGCGAGTCGACACCGGCATGGGGCGCAAGTGGCGACGCGACGACGGGAGAACGCGACGCGATTGCCAGCGGCATGGCGGGCATTGGCGGACTCATAGGCACTTCGGTGGGCGGCGGCGTCGGCGCTAGCGCCAGGAGCCGAGCGGCGGCCGAGCGCGACTCTTCCACTGCGACTGTGGACGCCAATTGCGCGGGAATCCCCCTTGAAGGCACGCTCGTGGGCGAGAGCGACGACCCGTCCATAGGCACGTTCATGGGCGCGCTCGTAGGCCCGCTCGTAGGCCCGTTCGTAGGCACGTTCGTAGGCACGTTCATGGGCGCGATCGCTGTCTGGCGGTAGAGCCGGGTGGCGATGGCGGCGACCAGTTCGGGGCGGAGGTCGTTCATGGCAGTGAGCCTGGCGTTGGTAAGGGGCGAGTCGACAACGGGGCGACTATTTCACTTTGGAACGCTTATGGTCATAGTCGTGGTAATAGCCAACTTCGACGTTTTCGAGGATTCCGAGCGCGTCGTCCGTCAATACGGCGGCGGAGAAGTAGAGTGTGAGCAAATAGGAGGCGACGCCCAAGCTATCGAGCCCCATCAACCGCGCGGACAAGCTGGGCATGATCTCTCCAGGAATGCCGGCTTGATGGAGGCCGACGACGCCCTGATCGGCTTCGCCGACCCGCAACAGCAGGATACTGGTGGTGCCGAACCATTGATTCGAGCTGTGGCGGCCTTTGATCTCCAGTTTGTCGCATGGCACTAGCGGCACGCCGCGCCAGGTGATCACCGGCGTCCCAAACAGTTCCATCGTCACCGGCGGCACTCCGCGCCAGGTGCATTCCCTTTCGAACGCGGCGATCGCTTTGGGATGAGCGAGGAAAAAGGCGGGTTTCTTCCAGACCAGCGCCAGGAGTTCGTCGAGATCGTCAGGCGTTGGCGCTCCGTAGCGAGTGCTAATTCGCATCGCCGGGTCGGCGGAATGGATGAGTCCGAACCGCTTGTTGTTTACCAGTTCCCATTCCTGCCGCTCTTGAATCCCCTCGATCGTCAGCCGCATTTGCTCTTCTAGCTGATCATAAGGATCGTTATAGAGGTCGGAGACTCGCGTATGGACGCGGACCACCGTTTGCACGGACGACAACGAGTATTCTCGGGGCGTCGCCGAATAATCGACGAAAGTCTCGGGAATCTCGACATTCTCGGCGAAACCCGATACGAGGTCGATATTGCGTTCCCCATAGCGGTTGACCGTCGATTCGAGCGCCAGATGCTCGTCGATCGCGCGGCGGAACTCTTCGCCGAGGCTGGGCACGTCGGCCAGCACGGCATCCAGTTCCCGCCGCGACAAGGTCAACAGCACGCAGGGCGTGATGGTGCGAACCGTGACATCGGAGGGCCGGTCGGACACCAAGTCCGTCTCGCCGAAAAACTCGCCTTCGGTCAGCAGCGCGATCCGCAGGTTGCTGCCATGCACGCCTTTGCTCAAGACCTCGACCTGGCCCTGTGCGAGGATAAAGAATTTACTGCGGTCCTCGCCTTCCACCAGCAATTGGTTGCCGAGCGAAACCTCCTCGGTCTTGAACCGGGTCGCCATGCGAACCAGCACCGCGTCGGGGAGCCGAGAAAACAGCGGGACGCTGCGCAGCGCCTCGGGGGGGAACGAAGCCGACCCGCCGGAAATGTCCACCCCGATCCGCGTGGCCTTGCTCAGTTCGACCTTCGTGCGGTTCACGCGATAAGTGCCGCCATCGACCTGCACCCAGGGCAGCAGGCCGAGCAGCCACCGGGGCGTGATCGACATCATCTTCGGCGCCGTCTTCGTCGTGTTCGCCAAGTTGCGGGCGACGGCCGTCGTGACGCTTCGTTGCAATAAGTTATCGGACATCGAATCCTCCTGGACGGTATCGTCGGGCGAAGATGAACAAGAGAGTACGGAAGGCGCGGTCGAAAAATTGAAACATCGGTCCACCACCGCGAAGGGATCGCGAACGGGCGTTAAATTCCCGAACCGCCCTCGAAACCGTCGGCCTCGCGTTGCCGATAATCGTGGTAGTAGCCCACCTCGACGTTTTCGAGCACGCCCAACGCGTCGTCGGTCAAGACGGCTGCGGAGAAATAGGCGGTGAGCAAATAAGACGCGACTCCCAAGTTGTCGAGTCCCATGAGTCGGGCCGAGAGGCCGGGGAGCAGTTCGCCGGGAATTTCAGGCGGCCGCAAGCCAACGACGCCTTGGTTGGCTTCCCCGAGCCGCATGAGCAAAATGTTGGTGGTGCCGGTCCAACGATTGGAGGTACGGCGGCCGTTCAACTCCAACTTGTCGCAAGGCACGATTGGCACTCCGCGCCAGACAATCACTGGAGCGCCGCCGATGTTGATGGTCGGCGGCGGCGTGCCGCGCCACGTGCATTCGCGCCCGAAGGCGGCGATCGCTTTTGGATGAGCCAAAAAATAGGCCGGCTTCTTCCAGACCAATGCCAGCAATTCATCCAGGTCGTCGGGCGTGGGCGCGCCGTATCGGGGACTGATCCTCATCGCCGGGTCGGCGGAATGCACGAGTCCAAACCGCTTATTGTTGATCAGTTCCCATTCCTGCCGCTCTTGAATCCCTTCGATCGTCAATCGCATCTGCTCCAAGAGCTGATTGTGGGGGCCGTTGTAAAGGTCGGAGACCCGCGTATGAACGCGGACCACCGTTTGCACCGATGACAGGGAGTATTCGCGGGGAGATGGCGAGTAGTCCACGAAGGTTTCCGGAATCTCGACGTTTTCGGCGAACCCGGAAACGAGGTCGATATTGCGTTCGCCGAAGCGGTTGACCGTCGATTGCAAGGCGGCATGCGCGTCGATCGCTCGCCGGAAATCGGCGGCCAGTTCCGGCGAGTCGCTCAAGGCGGCGTCCAGGTCGCGCCGCGACAGCGTCAGGAGCACGCAGGGCGTCGTGGTGCGGACCGTGATTTCCGACGGGCGGTCGGAAACGAGATCCGTTTCGCCGAAGAATTCTCCCTCGGTCAACAAGGCGATCCGCAGGTTCGCGCCGTGGCGGCCCTTGCTGAGCACTTCGACCTGACCTTGGGCGATGATAAAAAACTTGCTGCGGTCCTCGCCCTCGACGATCAAGGGATTGCCCAGCGAGACTTCCTCGGTCTTAAAGCGGCTCGCCATCCGCCCAATGATGGCGTCGGAGAGACGTGAAAAGAGTGGCACGCCGCGGAGCGCTTCGGGCGCGAACTCGGGGCCGGCGGAGGCCGCGTCAACCGGAATGCGCGTCGCCTTGCCCAGTTCGACCTTCGTGCGATTCACGCGGTAAGTTCCACCCGCGACCTGCACCCACGGCAGAAGCTTGAGCAGCCACCGCGGCGTGATCGACATCATCTTGGGTGTCGTCTTGGCCGTATGCGCCAAGTTGCGGGCGACGGCCGTCGTCACGCTCCGCTGCAACCGATTGTCCGACATGCGACCCTCTCCGGGTCGACCCGTGGAACCCTCCACTCCCGCAACACCCCGAGGCTCCCGGCCAGTCAAAGGATGACGGCCAAAACGCCGTCTCCGTCTCGACATAATTGGCTAAGGCGAACCTGGAACGCGCAAGGGAACTATGAGGAAACAGGCCGGCCCGCACGCCTGAAGGCGGCTGGCGTACGCAACCTCCGGAGCAACCGGTGAGCGACGCACTGGGAAAGAAGAAAGGCGCACTCGCCGTTCGTCGCGTCGTGCTCCGCAAGTGTCGCTTTCGAAAACCGTTTCTGTCAAGTGGCGCGGATGGCGGAATCTTTGACGGCCCACATACTCAGACTGATTATCCGGAACCGAATGCGCGCAGCACAAGGAACACGATCGCGGCCAACAGCGCCGCGCACGGCACCGTGCTGACCCACGCCGCGAGGATTTCCACCACTTTCCGCCAGCGGGTCTGCCGAGTGCTCGCCCCCATCCCCGTCAACGCGCCAACGCTGACGTGCGTCGTGCTCACCGGCAAACTATGAAAGCTGGCCGTCGCCACCAACGTGGCGGTCACCAAACTGGTGGCGAACCCTTGTCCCGGATTCATACCAGTGACCTTCTTGCCCAAAGTTTCCGCGACATTCTCCGCGTCCAGCCACGCGCCGGCCGCTATCGCGGCGGCGATCCCCAAGAAGGCCCAGTGCATTTCCACACCGGGCGCCACCGACAGCAAGGCGGCCATCTTGGGAGTGTCGTTCAAGCCGCGGGCGAAACTCGCAGCGCCCGCGCTCGCGTAA
>JBIKVL010000163.1:0-7492 GCA_044356875.1 Pirellulaceae bacterium
AAAAAGGCGTAGCCCGTAGAACGAATCGGCGTGGCGGCCGCTCTCGCCAACATTTCCAACCGGTAGGCCCGGTAGCCACCGCTGCAATCCTTCGCGGGAATTCGCAGCACCCAGCGGGAATACCAGTTGACCAGCCGACTCATCACATGCCGACGCCAATTCCAGTTGCGGATGCCTCCGCCCGCCACATATCGCGACCCGATCGCGATGTCGGCCACCCGCTTGGGTCCAGCGACCAGTTCGATGAGCCGGGGCAAAGCTTCGGGCGGATGGCTCAGGTCGGCATCCATGTTCACGACCACCTCGTAGCCGCCGGCGTGGGCCGCCTCCAAACCCGCGAGGACGGCAGTGCCCAACCCCTCCTTGCCCGGCCGGTGCAAGCATCGCAACCGCGGCTCCGCCGCCGCTCGCTCGTCGCACCACCGCCCGGTGCCGTCCGGCGAGTTGTCGTCGACGACCAACACGTCCACGAACGGCGCCGCCGCGAAAATCCGCGCGATCAACGTCGGCAGGGTTTCCCGCTCGTTGTACGTCGCCACCACAACCATGACCGCCGGCGGTCGCTCACCAGCCATCCACTCCAAACCGATCTAGCCGCGTCGAAGCCGTGAAAACAGCAGGCGATACTCCTGGCGGCGTGCCCGTCCCGTTTCCCGAGTCCGCTCGCTTCCCATGCCGGACGCCGTATCGCCTTGGCGGCCCAACTCTCTTGTAGGCTCGTCGTCCACGACAAGCAAGTCGCGGTCGTCCTGCGGCAGTGACAGCAAGTAGGGTCGTCCCAGCCCCTTCATGGCCGACTCCCGGTCCGGGTCCACAACCTGCTCCGCTGGAGTCGCTCCCACATCCGACAGATCGAACGCCGGATTGGCTGGTGAACCACCCGACAAGCTACCCGACAAGCTACTTGACAAACCGCCCGACAAGGCGCTTGACGAACCGCTCGTCAGCATGCCACCCGGCGGCCACCGCCGAGGATCATCCACCGCCGGCAACGCCCGCATCGCGGCGAGCAACGCCTCTTCAGCGCTCGGCTTGACACTCGGTGCCGCCGCAAACTCCACCGCTGCTGGCGACTCCACCGCCGCTGGCAACTCCAACGCTGCTGGCGACTCCACCGCTGCCGCGGACTCCGACATCGCGGACTCGGACACCGCGGACTCCGCGATCAAGTCGGTTGTCTGTTCCACGGTTAACTCGGCCGCCAACTCGATCGCGAACTCCCCCGCCGACTCCCCTGAAATATCCCCTGAAATCTCTCCCGCCGACTCCCTAAACAACTCCCGAGTCGACGGCGTTTCGCTCGCATGCATGCTCTCAGGCTCGCTCGAAGGCCCAGTCATCGACTGCGCCGCCACCGCCTCGACTCGCTGCGGTAAAGCCAGCCCACGAGCGACGGACGCGCGAGTCGCGAGCGCCGCGTAGTGGTCGTCAACCGGTTGAGTTTCAGTGAAACCGTCGCCGAAGAGCGAATGCCACGCCGCTTCCGCTTCGGCCGTATCGGGCACGTCAGCCGTGTTCACGGATTGTGGTGCGTTTTCCAAAGCGTCGGTAAACTCCTGCGGCCCAATGATTTCGCGTCCGCCAGCTGCCGCCACGCATGGTTCCGCCGCGCACACTTCCGCTGCGCATGGTTCCGCTGCGCACGCCTCCGCCGCGAATGGTTCCGCCGCGAAAGCTTCCGCCGCTTGCGGATTCGCGACAGTGGGCTCGTCGTCGAGCAAGGCGCCGAATTCGATGAAACTCTCCGCCAAAGCGACCGGTGCGGCATTCGCGGTGGAGTCGGCACTGGCCGGCCCGTTGATGGCGGTCGCCGTCAGCGACGGCTCGCTCCGTGGAGCAGACTTCGCCGTGGACCATGACGCCTCGGAAACGACCGCCGACGACGGCTGGAACGTTGCACTGGAACTGTTCCAGATTGGAGGAAACTGCTGGATTTCCGCCCAAGCTTCCTCGATTTGCTTGGCGCCAAGCACGGCGATCCGCATGTCGGCGGCTTGCGTCAGCGCCAAATCGCAAACTTGGTTGATCAGCCGGGGGACGCCATCGGTAGCGCGGAAGACGGCTTCCAAGGCCGTTTCATCGAACACGTCGCCGCGTCCGTCGGTGGCGGCCGCCGCCAACTGGCTGCGGACATACTCGCGCGTCTCTTGCCGGCCAAACGACTGCAAGTAGCAGCGGGCCGCGATCCGTTGATTCAGCGATTCCAGTTTGGGATGAGCACAATGTTCCTCCAGCGACGGACCTCCAGCCAGCACCACATGCGCTCGCGGTTGACCGCGCCGCAGCGAGTTGGTCAGCGAACGCAATTCTTCCAACAGCCGGGGCGGCAGCGATTGGGCTTCGTCCACGATCAACACAAGCCCCGCCGTCACATCACTGGGGGATTCGATCGAACGCGTCAACGCCAACCGCAAATCGTCCTCATCCCGGCCACGGGCAGGCATTTCCAACGCCAACGCCACGCTGCGCCAGAGGCAACGGCGGGTCGAAAGACGGCTATCGCCCAGCAACGCGACGCGATGGCTGGTCCGGAATTGCTCGGCCAACACCTGGCACAGCATCGACTTGCCGGTGCCTGCGGGCCCGACGAGCAATCCGATCCCCTGCTGCCGCTCGACACAGCGGACCAATGTTTGCCGCGCATGCTCGATCGCGCGACCGGCGAAGTAACTCGCCGCCCGCGGGGCCGCCAAAAACGGCCTTTGTCGGAATTTGAAGTATGCCTCGACCATAGGCTCTCCGCGCCCCAGATTGGGATCAAGCCCGCCTCGACCGCTCAACCCGCAAGACCGCTGCAGAACACATAAACGGCACAAACCCACCCTCTGTGATCGACACAACGGCCGCGGGACCTTGAGGCGAAACGCGGCGCGGTGCGGCGCGATGAGCTGGAAAGACGAGATGGGTCGAGACGAGATGGGTCGAGACGAGGTGGGTCGAGACGATGTGGGACGAGTTAAGATGGGACGCGATAGGAGCGCGACGCGTCCCAATCCGTCGGTGCGCTCGGTCAGTCAGAACACTCGTCAGTCAGTGCGCCCGTCAGTTAGAACGCCCGTCAGTCAGAACGCCCGTCAGTCAGAACGCCCGTCAGTCAGAACACTCGTCAGTCAGTGCGCCCGTCAGTCAGAACGCCCGTCAGTCAGCGTCGAGCAACGCTTCGACCTCGTGTGCGTCGATGAGGGGACAAGGGCGATCCGACGCCAACCGCTCGGCCGACGCCGTGTCTTTGAAACCGCTCCCGGTAATCAGGCAGACCACGCGCTCGTGCGGTCGAATCCAGCCCTCACGAACCGCTCGAAGGCAACCCGCCAAGGGAACGGCCGCCGCCGGTTCACAAAACAGCCCCTCTTCACGCGCCAGCCGCTTTTGACAGGCGAGCGCCTCGTCGTCCGCGATCAGAACGCCGGTCCCGCCAGAGGCTCGAAGAGCGGCGATCGTTTCGTCGCCGTCGATCACCGTGGGCACTTGGAGGCCGCTGATCCGCGATTCGCAGCGAACCTCGACGGCGCGTGTTTCGCCTCGGCGAAGCGGGCCCGCGATCGTCGCGTTGCCCTCGGGCTGCACGCAGTGGATCGCCGGGCAACGGGGCCAGCGGCCCTCGTCCCGCAACCGCGCCGCGCCGCGAGCGACCGCCAACGCCAATCCACCGCCGCCCGCGCAGACAAAGAGGTGGTCGGGATGAGCGTCTTCCAGTTCCCAGACTAGGGTTTGTACGCCACACATGCCCACTGGGCTGTGCCGGAAAGCGCTGATCTGCAACTGCGCGTCGGCTTGGTCGGCGCGGCGACGCAATCCGGCAAACACAGCGGCGGTCGCGGCGGGATCAAGGCCGAAGCCGCGGACGCGGAAGAGTTCCGCGCCGTAAGCCAGCATTTGGCGAAGCTTATCCGCGGGGGCCGTCTCAACGATCGCGATACGGCAGCGAATTCCGGCCACCGCGCAGTAGGCGGCCAGCGACGCTCCCGTGTTGCCGCTCGACGTCGCCACACAGACCGTTTTGCCCCGTGCCCGCATATCGGCGATGGCGGCGGCGGCGAACCGGTCTTTATACGAGCCGGTCGGGCTGACCGATTCGAGCTTGAACCACAAGTCCGATAACCCGCTCTTGGGACCAATCGCGACCGACTTGACCAGCGGTGTCGCACCTTCGCCCAGCGTGACGCGGGCCGAAGCTGGAATCGGTGGCAGCCAATCCGCCCAACGCCAAACGCCGTTCGTGATGACCGCCGGGGTATCCATGTTGCGTATCCATGTTTCGTATCCATTCGGGGCACACTAGAAAGTCAGTTTTCTAGAACGGCTCGTCGCGCCTTTCGCATCCGCCGCGCGCCGCCGCCACGGCCCGCCGCAGCTCCGCGAGTGCGACCGCCGGATGCCGGCGCGGCAGTCGCTGCGGTATGTCCGGCGCATCGACCACTTCCACCGTCGCGAAGGCAGGGCCAGTTTGTTCGAGCCAGCCAGGAAGGCGCGTGGCGAACATCGCGGGGTCGTCGCAGTGGCCGCAGGCACGCCAGCCAGCCGCCCCCGCGAGCCGCGTCCAATCCACGACATGGCGGCCCGGAATCGGCGGCCCTCCGACGATCTGGTAGCGATGATTCAGGATGACGATCTGCGTGAGGTTCGTCGGAGCCAGGCTGGCGGCGGTGATCATGCCGCCCAGGTTCATCGCCAGCGAGCCGTCGCCATTCACGCACACCACGCGCCGCTCGGGGACCGCCAGCGCCAACCCCAAGGCGATATCCGCCGCGTGGCCCATCGCGCTCGGCAAATAAGGCAAGTCCCAAGGGCCGTCGCTCAGGGTGGCCCAAACCCGAGCGGCCGTCATCGTCGCCACGACGATCGCGTCGCCGCGAGCGGACGCGAGCACCGACAGGTAGTCGTATGTCGTGCGGGAAACGGCCGGCTCGCATGTTTGCGGTCCGGATTGCGAAGAACGAAGATTCATTGGGGCACCACCAAAGCGCGAACGCCCGGTTGGTCCCAGGCGAACGCGGCCAGCCAATCCGCCAGTTCGTCGGCGTCCGGCGTGGCCGCAACGACGTAGGGAATCCGCCAGGCTTGAAGGGTCGGTTCGAGCAGTTCGGTCGCCGTGTCGAATTGGCCAGCATTCGGCTTGCCCATGCGGCCGCGCCAGCCCACAACCAGCGGCACTGGAACCCGAAGCTCGTGGCTGACACTGCGGATGCTATCGCCCGACGCGAACAGACCCGTGCTCTGCATCCAAACGACCGGCCGAGTTCCACCCGCCCACAGGCCGGCCGCCAACGCGAACGCTTCGCCCTCGCGACATACGGTGATCACCGGCGGCTGCTCGCAGGAATCGGGTTCGCAGGAATCGGGTTCGCAGGAATCGGGCTCGCAGTGACGGGGCTCCCGATCCGCCGCTGTGATGGGCGCTCGGAATAGCTCGGCGGTCGAACTGTCGGGAATCCCGATCAAATGCGTGGCGCCGGCTGACCGTAGAGCGGCTCGCCAACGCTGGGTCCGGGGCGAATCCATCGAGTCACCCTAGCGGATACGGATACTTCGCGGAGATCGCATCGAGCCGCGCGGCGAGGTCGGCGGGCAGTTCCCGATCGATCGCCTCCAGGCTTTCATCAAGCTGCTCGACGCTGTTCGCGCCGACGATCGTCGACGCGACGTAATCGTGGCGTTTGCTCCAAGCCAGCGCCAACGCGGCCGGCTTCCAGCCGGCTTCGGCGGCGATATCCCCGAGTTCCCGGGCGGTCGCCAAGCTCTTCTCGTTCAAGAACCGCTTCGCCATCGCCTTTTGCCGGTCGCCGCCATGACGCGCGTACTGCACGAACCGCGACAGCTCGGGAGGCGAATCGCTGTTGTACTTCCCGGTGAGGACGCCACCGGCGAGCGGCGAGTAGGGCAGCAAGCTCATCTGTTCGCGACGGCAGACTTCCGCCAGTTCGTCCTCGAACCGGCGATTGGCCAAGCTGTAGTTGTTTTGAATCGATTCGTACCGCGGCCAGCCATGTCGTTCCGACACGGCCAGCGCTTTCATCGCGCCCCATGCCGTTTCATTGCTGGAACCCAAGCAACGAACGACGCCCGCTCGAACCTGTTCGGCCAGCGCTTCGAGCGTCGGCTCGTAAGGAAAATCATGATCGGGCCAGTGGGTTTGGTAGAGATCGATGTAGTCGACACCGAGCCGCCGGAGGCTGCCCTCGATCGCGCGGCGGATATGGTGGCGGTCGAGCGCCGTGCGGCCTTCGCGGACGGGCGGAATGAACCAGCCGTGCCCCGGCCCGCAGAATTTCGTCGCGACAAAGATCGCGTCCCGCGGCTTCGTTCGCAGCCATTTGCCGAAGATTTCCTCCGAGCGATGCACCCACTTGGCGTCGGGCGGCACGGGATAGATTTCCGCCGTGTCGAAGAAATCGATGCCGCGGTCGAATGCGCGATCGAGGATCCGCAGCGCAAGCGGTTCGTCGCACGTCGAACCAAAAGTCATTGTGCCAAGACAAATCTCGGAAACCGCCAACGCGCTGCGGCCAATGCGGCGCCGCTTCATCGAGAACACTCCCCTCAAAGGTAAACCAGTGGGAAAACAGGTGGGAAAACGGGCAGGAAGAACGAGTAGGCGAACAGACAGGAAAGTATACAGGCGATAACGAGGACGGACGGGAGGAACTGTCGGACGAACGGAGCGCAACCAGCGGCCCTAAGGCGTGGCCGTTTTCGCCGCTTGGGCGATCACGAAGTCGACAAGCTCTTGGCAACGGAAGAAACCAGGCCAGAAATTGTGACCTTGGCCCTCAGGCACCACCAATTTCACCAGCGATTCAGCTCCGGCCGCTTTGTACCGAGCGGCGAACTCGCCCGAGTTCTCCCGCAACGGCACGACGCGGTCGACGTCGCCATGAATCAGGAACACCGGCACTTTGGCCCGCGCCAGCCGGTCCGCCGTCTCGATCGGGTTGAGCTCCACGCGCCGCGCCTCCAGCTGCTCGGGCTTCAATCCATAAGCCGACGCGGCGTTCGCCAGTCCCGGATACGAACGAAAATCGAATACCGGATAGATGCCGGCGAGCGCCGCGACCTTGTCCGGATTCGCCCCGGCCCAAGCGGCGACGAGCAACCCGCCGCGACTGCGCCCCAACACCACCGGCTTCGCCGCAAACCCGCGCCGCTCGACCAATTCCCGGTGCAACTCGGAGAACAGCCGCTGCCCTTCAGGGCTGCCGTAGGCCTCTCCCACATCGATCCCCGCGACCGCGATTCCCGCCTCCGTGAACCGCTCGTGCATCCACTTCTCATGGGAATCGGGCAACGGCGGCAACGTGGGCGCGTACAGCACCCAGGGCTGCCGCCGACGCGACGCGGACGGCGTTGGTGATGGCGCTGGCGATGCGGACGGCTTGGTCGCCGGCGTGAAGACGAATGCGGTGCGGCCTGCGACGACGAATGTCTCGCCTGGCAAGATCATCGTCCGCGGCGACGGGGTTGGCTTCGTCGGAGTCGCAACCGCCGGTTGTGG
>JBIKVL010000164.1:0-7476 GCA_044356875.1 Pirellulaceae bacterium
AATTCTCCCGGCAGGCGGAAACGTGGGCCGCGGGCGAGCAGGCGGTTCTCGGGGTCGCGGTCCGCCAGTTCCGGGGTGACTCGGGATGACTGCCGATAGGCGGCGCTCGTCACGATCAGCTTCTGGAAGGCTTTCATGTCCCAGGCCTGGGCGGGGCGGTCCCCGACGGCGGGTAACGAAGTCGCGCGCATGAATTCGGCGGCGAGCCAGTCGAGCAATTCCGGATGGCTGGGGAACTCGGCTTGCGATCCGAAGTTTTCCGTGGTCTTTACTAAGCCAACGCCGAAGAATCGTTCCCAGGCGCGGTTCACCCAGACTCGGGCGGTCAGCGGATTGCTGGGGTCGACGATCCAGCGCGCGAGTCCGAGTCGGTTCACCGGCTGGCCAGCGGGCAGAGGCGGCAGGACGGCTGGCAGTCCAGCGGTCACGGCGTCGCCACGTTTGTCATATTGGCCGCGGACCAGGATGAACGCTTCGCGGGGCTTGTCGAGCTCTTTCATGACCATGGCGTTCGGCATGGAGGCGCGGAGGTCCGCCAGCGATTTCCTGGCGGCGGCGACCGCCGATTCGGCGGCGCGCACGGGGCTGTCGACATTGGCGCGGAAGAACTTTTCCAATTCGGCCCGCTGCTCGGGCGTGCGTTTAGCCGATTCGGTGGCCAGGATCGTGGCCAGCGTCGCGGGGAACGCGGAACCTTCCAGCGACACCGTGCTCGCGGCCAGCGACGTGCGAGACAGGCGGAACCGGCCGATGTTGTGTTGTCCGAGCGACTCGTGCCGCAGCCGCACGGTGAGGGTCGCGTCGGCGGGGGCGGTGAGTGGCGTTTCCAGCAGGAACATCGCGCGGCGCGGCAGGCGTTTGGTGGGATCGTTGCCGTCGATCGCCCAACCGCGTTGGCGGTTGCCGCGGACGGTGTTTTCGATCTCCCAGCCATTTTGCGAGTAGGAAGCGACCGCTTTGTTAAAGACGCCTTTGAGCGGCGCGGCGAGCCCTGGCGCGGTGATCTCGGCCTCGACGCGGCTCAGCACGTAGTTGCCGTTGGAAAACCGGCCGAGGCTCTGGTTCGGCAGGCTGGGGTCGGGGAACGTTTCCAACAACAATCCGCTGAAACCGCCAGCGGGAAGCGGCCCCGTGATCTCATAGGTGTCGTATTCGGGGTTGGGGCCGCTGGCGAGATAGCTGCCGTCGGATTGGCGGGTGAGCGTAGAGCCGCCGAGCGACTTGACGGCGGTCGGTTCGAGCCCAATCCAGGCGTCGGCGCGTTCGTTGAGTGTCGCGCGGAAACCGGGTTCCCAGGCCTCGATCAGGCTGGGGAGTTTCGCCGCTTCGTCGGCGACCCGTTTTTCGGCGGCGGCGATGAGCGATTCCTGTTCCGCCATTCGCCTCGCCAGC
This sequence comes from Pirellulaceae bacterium, assembly GCA_044356875.1. Taxonomy (GTDB): domain Bacteria; phylum Planctomycetota; class Planctomycetia; order Pirellulales; family Pirellulaceae; genus CAIXSC01. The sequence continues at coordinate 1,393 of JBIKVL010000164.1, forward strand.
TCGGGCGTCGGCACCGCCAAGACGGGATCGGTGTTCCGCGATTCCCCCTGCAGAGTGCCGCTTTCCGCGACATTGTTAAAGAAGGAAAAGAACTGGTAGAACTCGCGCTGCGAGATCGGATCGTACTTGTGGTCGTGGCAGCGGCAGCAGTTCAGCGTGAGGCCCAGCCACGTCATGCCCGTCGTTTCCACCCGGTCGATCACCGTTTCGACTCGCCATTCCTCGGCGATGATCCCGCCCTCGCCGTTGAGGCGATGATTGCGATTGAAACCGGTGGCAAGGATCTGTTGGGGCGAGGCGTTGGGCAGCAAATCGCCGGCGAGCTGTTCGATGGTGAATTGGTCGAACGGCAGGTTGCGATTGAACGCGTCGATCACCCAATCGCGCCATGGCCACATTTGCCGGCTGCTGTCGACCTGGAAGCCGTTGCTGTCGGCGAAGCGGGCGAAGTCGAGCCACTGGAGCGCCATGCGTTCGCCATAGCGGGGCGAATCGAGCAGTCGATCCACGAATCGCTCGTAGGCGCCCGGAGCACGGTCGGCGAGCACGGCATCGATTTCCCGCGGAGTGGGCGGGATGCCGGTCAGGTCCAGCGATACTCGCCGGAGCAGCGTCGGCAACTCGGCCTCAGACGCGGGGCCGAGTCCCTCGCGTTCCAACCGCGACAGTACAAAACGGTCGATGTCATTGCGAACCCAGGCTTGGCGAGTGACGGTTGGCGGAGCGGGTCGTTCCACCGGCGTAAACGCCCAGTGCCCTTCGTATTCGGCGCCTTCCTCGACCCAGCGCCGCAACAGTTCGATCTGTTTCGGCGTGAGGGTTTTGCCCGAGTTGGGTGGCGGCATCCGCAAATCGGCGTTGTCGCTGACAATGCGGCGGAGCGCTTCGCTGTCCGCGACGCCGTTCGGCACGATCGCCGGCTTGCCAGATTCGCCAGCCCGCACCGCGTGCTCGCGGCGGTCCAAACGCAGTCCGGCCTCCCGAGTCCCCTCGTCCGGCCCGTGGCAGCGGAAACAGTTGTCCGACAGGATCGGCCGGATGTCACGATTGAACGATAGCTTCGCGGCCCGGTTCGCGGGCTGATCAGCGAACGCCGACGGATGACGCAACGTGTCGATCGCTAGCGATGCGGCGAGCATGGCCAACACGGCACCCGCGCCGAGCCCGGTGCGGAAACGGCGTCGACAACCATGTTGCCGAAAACAAGGTTGCCGAAAACAAGGTTGCCGAAAACAGCGGCGTCGAAAACTGTCAAACAACATGGCTGGAATGCTCGACATCCTGGAACGCGGAACGAAAACGCGGATGACGTCCGAGGCTCGCCGGAGGAAGCCTCCGTGCGATCTTACCATCGATCGTGCCGCAGACGTACCCGCTTCGCCGAACGGCCAGTCGAATCCTCGCCCTGCCCGATTTTTTAGCGGAGCGGCGTAAGCCGCCCGGCCGGTTTTTTAGCGGCCCCGCGTAAGCCGCCCGGCCCATGCGGTGCGATCGTCCTAACGTCCCGAAGGGGCACGACGAGACCGATAACGGAATGTGATCACGAACAATTCGGAAAACTTGACTGTGGTTGGAGATCGTCGATACCATTGCAACCATGTTGGGAGATTTAACGGAGGAGTTTACATTTATGGATCGAAAAAAGTTCACGGAGACGATGTTAGCATTCAGACGCAGAACGCCGTTTAAGCCCTTTACAGTGGCGATGGTCAATGGGAATCGCTACGAAGTCGATTTCGCGGATGCGCTGGCCATTCGCGAGGGCGTCGCGTTCTTCGCTGGACCGGGTGGCGTGCCGGTATTTTTTGACCACGAGAGCGTCAGCGAAGTGATTGGCGACGTGATGGGGACTGGCGCCGGAGACAGCTAACCCCAATTCTCGTCGTCGGCCGCTAGCGACGACGACAGTCGCAGCGACTATCCGGAAGGTAGGGGTCGGCGAGCGGGGTCGAGGTTTTGTCCAGCCACAAATAGAGTGCGGTCGATACCCGACGAACGCGGTCGGGTGGCCGCAGGGCGACGAACGGATTCGTTGCTTGTCTCGCCTCTCGGTTGGTTCGACCAGGCTCCGACATGAAATCCGATTCGATGTCCCATCGCGAGGCGGAGAGTTCCCCGCTGCGTTCGCTCGCCTCCCTGCTGATTTTCATCCATCTGTTCTGCTTGGCCGTCGCGATCACCGCCAATCAGGCTCCGTCGCCACTCCAAGAACGACTGCTGGAGATCTTCCGGCCGTACACGCAACTGCTGAATTTCGATGTTTCTTTCATTCGCTTCGACTTGACCCAAGAGACGGCCGACGACGCCGACCACCGGATCGAGTATTTGCCAGAGGGCGCCGATCCAGCGAACGCGGAGGCCTGGGTGCAGCTGACCGCGGGCGTGAAAGGCTCGGACCGCCGACTGCGGTACCAACGCCTCGCGGGGCTGACCAATTTCTTTGGTTCGCGGGGCGACGACGCCACGTGCGCTATCTTCGCATCGGCGATCGGCACGCATCTCGCCCAGCAACGCCAACAGCCGATCGATCAGGTGCGGTTGCGGCTGCATTTGCTGCAGTCGCCCGAACAGATCGTCAGCGCGAACCTCGAGGAACGCGACCCGAATTCGTCGCGGTTCTTTCAGGAGCTCTACCGGGCTCGAGTGATCGACGGCGGCCTCGCGGTGCAGAAGGTCGAAGACGCCACTCAGGTCGCCCCGACCGTTCGCGCCAGCGGCCAACCCGCTCGCCGCGCCGATAGCCGCAGCGGTGTGCGCGGCAGCGAATCGTCAGGCGCACCGGAAACGCCTGGCGTGCCTGAGAAGCCTGGCACGCCGGAAGCGCCCAGCGGTCCCGATGCGCCAGCCACCGGCGATGCCCCAAGCAACTAGTACACGAATTCGCCCAATCGCCCTCTTAGAGCCTGTAGAACCGCCATGTCGATCGCTTCGCACGAACCTGCCGGATACTGGAGTCGTTTGTTCGAGCAACTGGGCGAGCGCTGGAACCGGTTTTGGTTCACGCCCGCGGACCCAGCGCCGCTCGCCGGCTTGCGGATCCTGGCGGGCCTCTTAGCCATTTACTACGTCGCGTCGTTCACCACGGACCTAACCCGCTGGTTCGCCTCGGACGGTCTGTTGACGACGGAAACCGTCCGGCAGCTCACCAGCCCGCAGACGGCCGAAGGGAGTACGCCGGCCAACTTTCACTGGTCTTATTTGTACTATGCGCGGAAGCCGGCCGAGCTTTGGATCGCGCATTTGGCAGGACTGGCCATCGTCACGCTATTTACGGCCGGTCTGTGGACTCGCGTCACGGGCGTGATGGCGTTGGTCGTTGTGTTGTCGTACGTGCATCGGGCGCCGATGATCAACGGTCAGTTCGAGGCGGTGCTGACCATGCTGCTCGCCTATCTGGCGATTGGTCCTTCGGGCAAGCTCTGGTCGGTGGACGCCTGGCTGGCCGCGCGGCGGACAACGGCCGCTGGATCGCGTGGGGACGCCACCGAAGGCTCGGTGGTGGCCAACGTCAGTCTCCGGCTATTGCAGTGCCACTTGGCGGCGCTCTACATGCTCATGTGCCTGACGCAGCTCGGCGGCGCCTACGACGGAGAGAACGGCGCGACATGGTGGCGTGGCGAGGCGCTCTGGTGGCTGCTCGTAAAGACCGAATCGCGGCTGGTGGATTTGACATTCCTGCACACGCCAACCGGTCGCTACGTGGTCGCGGCCTGGACCCATGCGATCGTCTATGGCGAACTCGCGTTCGCGCTGCTCATTTGGAAACCGCTGGCCCGGCCGCTGTTGCTGGTCCTGGCCGCCGTAGCGTGGCTTTCGCTGCTACCGGTCACGGGTTTGGTGAGTTACTGCGTGGCGATGATCGTCGCCAATCTGGCGTTCCTCGACGCCGGGATTTGGCGGGCGTGGATGCCAGCCGCTTTGGGTGGGCCGCGTCGCTGAGCCGGCAGTGCACTGAGCCAACAGAGCACTGAGCCGGCAGGGCACTAAGCCGGCAGGGCACTAAGCCAACATGGCACTGAACCGGCAGGACGCTGAACCGGCAGGACGCTGAACCGGCAGGACGCTGAACCGGCAGGACGCTGAACCGGCAAGGCGTTGAGTCGGCAAGGCGCCAGTCTGCTGGCATTCGTCCGCCGTTCAAAATACGATGCGGACGTCATCGCGGCGTCAAGCGAGGCCGCGAGTCGTTCCACCGCAACTTACCCCGAGGTTTTCGCGTCATGGCAGTGACTTCCGTACGTACTCTTGCATCGCCTACCCGCCGTGATTTCCTGCGAGGGGCGGCGGCGGCCACCGCCGCCGGCGTCCTGATTCGAGTCGCCGACCCGGCACGCGCCGGACTGGTGAACGATCGGCCGGTGTTCGCGACGATCGGACTTCGCAATCAGGGCTGGGCGATCACCAGCAAATCGTTCAAGTTCGCCGATTTCGCCGCGCTCGCCGACGTGGATGCCAACGTGCTCGCGCAGCATGTCGAGAAGGTCGAGAAGGCTCAAAAGAAGAAGCCCGACGCCTACAAGGACTATCGAGCGATTCTCGACCGCAAGGATATTGACGCGGTGATGATCGCCACGCCCGACCATTGGCATACCAAAATCGCGGTCGAAGCGATGCGGGCCGGCAAGGATGTGTACTGCGAGAAGCCGCTGACCTTGACCATCGACGAAGGCAAGTTGATCGAAAAGGTGGTGAAGGAAACCGGCAAGGTCTTTCAGGTTGGAACCATGCAGCGGACGGAGTCCGATCAACGGTTCCTACTGGCGGTCGCGTTGGTGAAACACGGCCGGATCGGCAAGGTGAAAAAGGTGACGTGCGGTATCAATGGCATGGAGCCTTCGCCCGTCATTCCCGAAGCGCCGGTGCCTGAGGGGCTGGACTGGGATTTCTGGCTGGGACCGGCCGCGAAGGTCCCCTATCGTGCCCTGCCGGAAATCCGCAAAGGATACGGCGGCGGCTCGGCGCTTTACAGCAATTGCCACTACTCCTTCCGCAACTGGCATGAATACTCGGGCGGCAAGCTGACCGACTGGGGCGCCCATCATGTCGACATCGCTTGCTGGGCGCTCGGAGCCAGCGACACGGGTCCGAGCAAGATCACGCCGATCGATTTCACCCTGCCTGTCCCTTATAAAGATGGCAACCCGACTGTCACCGATCGTTATAACGCCGCCACGAAGTTCAATATTCGCGTGGCCATGCCCAACGATGTCGAAATGCTGATCACCAGCGAAGGCGATAACGGCATCCTGTTCGAGGGTACCGAGGGCCGGTTCTTCGTCAACCGCGGCAAGATCACCGGAAAGCCCGTGGAAGACCTCAAGCAGAATCCGCTGCCGGACGGGGCGATCGAAGCGATTTACGGCGGCAAAGTCGCGGCCAACCACACGGCCAATTTCATCGACGGCATGCGGGCTCGAAAACAGCCGATATCCGACGTCTGGACGCATAACCGGATGCTGGAAATCTGCCACTTGTCGAACATCGCCATGCGCTTCGGCCGCGAACTGTCTTGGGACCCCGTCGCTCGGACAATCGTGGGCGACGACCAAGCCAACGCGTTCCTCGGACGCCCCAGCCGCAAAGGCTACGAGATTTCCGGCTAGAAGCGTCCGGCGATCGGACAGCGGCGACTTGGCCGATCGTCGCGGAAACGCGGATTAGCGCGAGCGAACCGAGGCGCCGTTCGCTCGACGGCCTCTCCGCTCCGCGAATTCCCGCGCCATCCGCGAGCGGCGCGCTAAACTTGCAATGACCGTTGCCCCGCTACTCTCGCGGGGACGGTCGTTCGCGGAAACGGATTGCGAGGCCATCGCCATGGGATCGTCGGCACGGAAAATGTTCGGGTGGCGGACACCACTGGAAACTCAACCCGCGCTCGACAGCGCCTCGGGCTGGCGAAAGCTCGCCCGGAGCGCCGGTGCTGTGGCCGCGGCCTACGTCGCCATCGCAATCGGCCCACACCCTGCGGACGCTCACCCCGCCAACGCGTACCCTGTCAACGCGGACCCCGCCTACGCGCAGTCGGCCAGAGCGTACGTCCGAGCGACATCGACGCGGTCGCGCGTCTTAGCCCCTGCGGCAGCC
>JBIKVL010000165.1:0-7460 GCA_044356875.1 Pirellulaceae bacterium
GTTTGAGTCGCAGTTGGAACTTCCCGAGGACGTGCTGCGGAAAATCTCCAGAGACAACGCTCGAAAATTGCTCGGACTGGCCTGAGCGCCAGCCCGCCTCCCGCCTCCAGCCTGCCGCCTCCAGCCGCTGCTGGCCGCCTGTAACGGCGTCCAACCGCCAGTAGCCGCGTCCGTCCGCGTCCGGCCGACCGATTCGCGATCGCTTCGGCCGGGTGCGAGCAGCGAGCGGCCAACGGTTTTACGTTCGATCCACGACTTGGTCGAATGATTCGTTTGTGGCTCGATCGATGAGGAGATCGTTGTCGGCCAGGACGGCGTCGCGATCGCCGAGCAGCCAATCTCGGCCCGTTTCGCCCCGGATGCTGTCGGCGGCGCGGTCATCCCAGGACAAGATGCCCGGCTTGAGGACGGCGCGTGTCGCCGCGACGCGCAGCAGGTAATCCGAACTCGAAATCCAGGCGCTTCTGGCGGCAATGAGCAGCGTTGCGATCTGAGTGAGATCGGAATCGTCGAGCACGGAACCGCCCAGCACCACGTCGTCGCCGGCATTGCCTTGGAGGTTGTCGGCGCCGAGTCCTCCGACCAGGATGTCGCGGCCGTCGCCTCCGCAGAGCGTATCGCGGCCATCGCCGCCGACCAGAATGTCGGCATTCGGGTCATCCAGGCAGGTGGTGCCGCCAAACAAGGTGTCGTTGCCCGCCTCGCCAAACAGGATGTCCTGGCCGGCGGCGCCGAACATTCGGTCGTCCCCGGCACCGCCCGCGATCGTGTCGTTTCCGGCGCCGCCCGAAAGGGAGTCGTTCCCGGCTCCGCCCGACAGGCTGTCGTCGCCGCCGCCGCCGTTGAGCGCGTCGAGGCCATCGCCGCCGAGGATGGTGTCGTTTCCGCCGCCGCCGGTGACGATATCGTCACCGGCTCCAGCGTCGATGAATGCGGGCGACTTGATCAATTCGGAAATCGTCGCCGTGTCCTTGCCATTGCCTAATTCCATCCGAATCGCCGTGATCGCGTTCGGCGGGTAGATGGAACTCTGCGTCCATCCGGTCGCGCAGTTGACGGCGCAGAAGCGGGCGTTGAGCTGTGTGCGGCCGTCGGAGAAACGCGCGACCGTAACGATATCGCCGCCGCAACTGCCGATCACCGTCAGCACTCCCATGAACAGCGACCCGCCCGTGATGTAAGCGGTCGTGGTTAGTTCGGCGGAGCCGCCGTCATCGTCCGCGAGCGTGACCTTGATTGTGAATTTGCCAGCGCTGAGATAGCGATGGGTGGCGTTCAGCGTTCCACCACCGCCGGGCGACTGAGTGATCGTCGCGGCGCTTTGGGAACCGTCGCCCCAATCGACGAGCGCCGTATGCGTGTCGGTAATGCCCGCATCGGTGAAGGACCCTGTTAACGTCGTGAACTCCAGCAGCCGCGCACAGCTAATGGAGGACGCCGAATTGGTTAATGAGGTAAAGACGGGCGACTCGTTCAAGACGAGGTAGTTGAAGGAAACTTCGGAGTAGACGCCAACGGGGTCGGTGGCCTTGATGGTCACGGCGACGGGGCCGCTGGGACCGTCGACAACGGGAAGAGACCAGGTCCACGTGCCGGTCTCGCTGCCGGTTTGCGAAACAACGCCGACAGATCCGGTGACAGTGACGGATTGGCCGCTGCGGGCCGCCTGGAATTGGCCACTGCGGGTGGCAATCGATCCCTCCTTGACTTCGATGCTGGTAGCGGCATTCAGCGAGAGCGTGGGCGGCAAATCGCCGGACAGCGTGTTCAGCACGATGTCGTTGCCGTCGCCGCCTTGATAGTCGATGGCGAACACGTGGCCATTCGCCAAAAGGATGCCGCCTTGGGGAAGCGATTGGTAATGGCCGATGGCCGGGGCGGTACCGGATTTCGCGACGATCGTAAACCGATCGCCGCGGGCCGGTTCGAAACCCGGGTTGACGGTGACCGCGAGCCGCGCGTTGGTCAAGTCGAGCGGCCCTGTGACCACCAGCCGGTCGTAGCTCGAGCCAGCCGTCAAGCCGTTGATTCGCGTCGCGTGGCGACCCAGGCTGGCGCCGCTAATCGACAGAATTCCGGTGTCGACAGCGGTGCCGGGGCGAATCGCATCGAGTTGGCCATCGGGGTAGTTGATTGTCCCGGTGCCGTCCAGTCCGACGGCGTAAATCCCAGCGCTCGCCGAGACCGAGCCCCTAATGGTGTTGCGGCCCGTGCCGTTCCAAATCGCGGAAACAGCCGGGGCGGAGACGGAGCCATCCAAGCTGAGCGTGCCTGTCCAGCCAGCGTTGTCGATTATCAAATCCGTGCCAAGTTGAATGTTGCCCGTCCAGCGCGACGAGCCGCTCTGAGCGGTCATGGTCAAGGAACCGATTCCGCTGATCCGCTCGTCGACGACCAGGATTCCCGTGGAAAACGCCAGCCTGCCCCTGTCCAGGATTTCGACGCCCGTCGCGTTGGTGCCGTCCGCCGTTCCCAGCGCTGACGGATTGCCCAACGTGATCGTGGCGTCGCCGCTCAGCGTTGTCGGACCGGCGTACACGTTTTGGCCGTCCAAGACCAGTTCGCCGGCCGCCGCCGCCACGAATCCGGTAAAGCTGTTGGCGGTAGCCGCGAGCCGCGCCAAGCCGCTTCCCTGCTTTTCAATGCCACCCTGGCCACTGATCGGGGCGACCATGAGCAACGAGTCGGCGGCGGAATTCTCGCTGTCGAGCGTGAGCGCGTAACCGCCGAGACTGACGCCGGAAAGAAACGTCAACGTCGCTTGTGGACCGTTGGAGAAACCTTGGTTGGCGGCGAGCGTGATCGGGAAATCGAGCACGGTTCCCACGCCACGGTTGCCGATGCCTCCAGTCAACGCGGCCGCATTGCCACCGAGCGAGTAGCCATCGCCATCCACTCGGAGCGCATTGAACACCGTGCCGGCCGGAAAATCATTCGTGCTCGATTCTCGAAAGACAGTGCTGGCGGGGAACAAGAGGATCGCGTTGGCGGCGGGCGCCAGATCCCCAACCCAATTCGCGCCGGTTGTCCAGCGATCGTCCTCGCTTGCAACACTGGAGCCGTCGGTCGATCCATCCCAGACTGAGGCGACGACTCGCGTGAGCGCGACATCATTGCCGTCGCCCGCCGCGTAGTCGATTTGAAAGGCCTGTTCGCCCACGATGACCAAGCCGCCTTGCGGGAGGCCGCGGAATTGGCCTTTCACGCGGTCCATACCGTCGTTGTCGATCAACACGAAACGATCGCCCACTGACAATCCCGCGCCGCTGCCAACGGACAACACGAGTTCGCCCGCGATCGTGACCACGCCAACGACGCTCAACAGGTCATGGCCGCCGGCGATACCCGCTCCGGCGCGGCCATTGATCTGCGGGTGAAAGTCCCCGAGCGTGGCGCTGCCGATCTCCAACGACCCAATGTCGAGCGCGGTGCCCGGATAAACGTCTTGGAGACTGCCCTTCGTCACCGCGACGCGGCCATCGCCGGAAACGTCTATTCCCGTAACATCGACGACCGCCGTGAGCACGCCATCGACCTGGACTGTTTGAAGCAAGACCGAGCGGTTGGTTGTCACCGATCCGGCCGCCTCGACCCTGGAGCTCTGCAGTAACAGATTGTCTTCGCACTGAGCAACGCCACGGAATGCCGAACCGATATGCGAACACAGTCCCTGGATTTGGACTGAGTCCGCGTAAATGTTCGGGGTGTCCGCTGGTCCTTCGGAGACGATCGTCTCCGCGACGATCGGCTGCGCGAAAGTCACCTGGCCACCCGTCGAGAGATTATTCACCGAGAGTCCGCCGGCGATGTCGATACGACTGTCCCAAGTCGCGGAGCCGCTCTCGGTTTCAAACGACAGGATGCCGACTCCACCCACGGTTTCGCCAACGATGTTCACATCGGGCCCGAGGACGATGCGGCCGAACCGCGAAACCTCGATACCCGACGTTGGGGCGCCGTCGGCGAATCCCAAGGCAAGATCGTTGCGTAACAATACGCCGCCACCCGCCAACACCGTTTTTCCCGTGAATTGGTTTTCGCCAGCGATCTCCAGCAAGCCGGCGCGGACGAGCAGCGAAGCGTTAAAGGTGTTTACAGGGGCCGTAAGCGACGCTCGCCCCATTCCGACTTTCACGATTTTGCCATCGCCCGCGATGGGCCCCGCCAGGTTTAGGCCAACGGAGACCGTGGAACGCGTGTCGAGTGTCCAGTCCACGCCGCTCATGTTCAACGTTCCGCTCAATTCCAGCGAGCCACCCGAGCGAAACGTTTGGGACGCGCCGAGCATTATGTCGAATGAGGCGACATTGTCCGTGCCAAAGTTGGTCAGACCGTTCAAGAGCGTCAACGCGTTTCCCGCGAGCGTGTAGTTGCTGCCGGTCACGAGCAGGGCCCGGAAGGCGGTGCCTGACGCGAAATCGTTGGCGGCGTTGCGCGGCGCGCCGCTGTCGGTGGGGAAGAGCAAGATCGCGTTCGCGCTGGGAGCCACGTCGCCGACCCAATTGGTGGCGGTCGTCCACGCATCGTTGGGGCTCGTGCCGCCGCCGTCCGGTCGGCCATCCCAAACCGAAACGCTAACGCGTTCCAACGCCACGTCGTTGCCGTCGCCGCCCTCGTAGGTGATGCTGAACACGAAGTCGTCGATCAGCAGCAGACTGTCTTCAGGCAGCGATTGGAAGCTTCCCGCAACCCGCTCGCTACCATCGTTTTCAATGACGACGAAACTTTGACCGATGGATGGGACGTAACCGTTTAAAACCGGCTGGAGAACGGCATCGTTGAGTTCCAGCAGTCCCCGGACGCAAAGTTGATCGTAGTTCGTGCCGGCGATGGGACCGAGTATCAACGGCGCGAACACGGACAAGGAAGCGGAGGAGGAAGGCGAGGTCGTCCCCGCACGGCCCAGACGCAGTCGGCCCGCTGTCAAAGCATCGCCCGGTTTCAGGGTCGCGAATTCTCCGGCACCGTACTCAAGCACCCCATCCCCGGAAATGTCTCCGCCTTCCATCGACGTGGTTGAGGAAACGGTTCCGTCCACGACCGTGGAAACGACGCTCGCCTTGAAAGCGGCCACTGTCGCGCCCGCCTCGACAATGCTGGCGTTTAAGAACAGTTCGCCCGCGATCGTGACATTGCCCAAGACGCGAAGGTTGGCGAGATTCGCGGAACCCGAGACGGTGGTCGCGCCCGCAAGCTCATGGCGAACGCCGCCGCTCGACGTGGTTTCCAGTCCGCCCGCCGAAACCGCGCCCCCGAGTCGGACGGTGCCGCCGAGCGCGGTCGACTCGATCAGCAGCGTTCCCGTCGCCATGATTGCGCCGGTCCAGGCATTCGCCCCGCCCGCCGCGCGGATCGTCAACGAACCGTTCGCCGACACGGATTCGTTCGCGACCGTCACGCCTCCCGCCAATTCGATCGCGCCGCCGTCAATCACCGCGACGCCCATCCCCATCGTGGAACTCGAAGCGCCGAGCGCGTTGTTCGCGGCCACTTCGAGCACCGCGTTGTTGCGAATCGTCGTGACGCCCGCGTAAACGTTGGAATTCGTGAGCGCCAAGCGACCACCCGCGACTTCGACGGTTCCCGTGAACGTGTTGGCGGCAGTGAGGCGGACGATGCCGGTGCCCGTCGCGCGGACGCCGCCCGACCCTGAGACCACTCCCGCGATGACCAACGCGTTCGCCCATTCCGCCTCGGGAACCGTCTCCGCCACGCTGCCATCCAGAGTCGCGACGTTTCCCTGCAAATCGATCGGCCCCTCGATCGATAGCGTCCCGCGGGAAACCAACGCTTGAGCGTTCACCAATCGCAGCGGCAAACCAAGCCGGTTGTTCAGGCCCTCATTGACAACGCCGGATTCGAGGTTGATCAGGTTTCCGCCGACGTGGTAACCGTCACCCGCGAGAATCAAACCAGCGAACGTTGTCGGCACGGAAAAATCGTTCGTGCTTGTGAGACGACCGGCGGAGGCCGGAAAGAAGAGATAATCGCCCGGTTGCGGAACCGCATCGCCCACCCAGTTCCCCGCCGTTCGCCAGCGATCGTCGATTGTCGCCGCGCCGCTGTCGAGCCTTCCGTCCCAGACGGCTACGGCGAGCAACTCCCGACGCTCCAACGTTTCGCCACGCGGTTCGAATTGGCGGGGAGGCGGGCGCTTATGCGACCGCGGCCGCGCGTCTGCGGACTCCTTGATACGTCTGGCATAGGTCGAGTCGTCAGAGGGACACAGGAGTCGGACAAACACACCGCGTAGGGTGTGCGAAGACGGGCGTGGACGTCGCATGGGTGATCCTCAAGTGTGTCATTTCCGCGCATAGACCCGGAGTTCTGAACCGGTCGGGAGGCCAATTCGATAGAAGCGTTACGATTCCTCCAAACCATAAATCCTTAATGATCCGCAAATTTTTTCTTGGCTGTTGCCAAAGTACAATCACCCGTGTTGACGATATGCAACAAGCTCCAAATGAGGGGTGGTGGGTTCGGTTGCTCCACGAGAGAAATCGTGTAAGATTTTATTTTCCAGAGGTTTGTGTCATTTTCATCGATTGTCTGAAAAGGGGCGAGGTGTTGATTTTCCACGACGCTGTGGCGATTCCTGGTCGATCGATCGCCGTGAAATGGAGACACAGAGGGGGTTCCGTGAGGCCTATGAAACTGCCTCGCGAGCGGACGCCATGAGCAGAAAAGTCCGCCCATGGTTTTGGTGGGGAATTGGCTGCGAAGAGGCGAGCGATCGGAATGGTCCAAGGAGGGTTGACTTTGCGGGTCTTGCCGCCTAGAAGCTTTGCGTGGCTGGTCCGCGTTGGAACAGCAAGAACGTCACGGTTGGGTAACGTCTAGAGTGAGGGACGAAACCATGTTCAAGCGAATCGCGTTGGGAATGATGCTGCCGGCCTTGCTGGTGGCGAGCGTTTGGGCGGCGGACATCAAGTTGGATGGCGTGAAGTGCCTCGTCGCCGGCTCGAAGGCCGCGTCGCCGGATCAGTCGGCGGCCCACAAGGGCGGCAAGGTGTTCTTCTGCTGTGGCAACTGCAAGAAGGCGTTCGAAAGCGAGCCGGCGAAGTTCGCTGTAAAGGCGAATCATCAACTGGTCGTGACGGGTCAAGCCAAGCAAGCGAAGTGTCCGCTGTCGGGTGGCCCGTGCAAGGAAGACAAGTTCGTGGAAATCGCCGGGGCGAAGGTGCTGTTCTGCTGCGACAATTGCAAGGGCAAGGTCGCCGCCGCCAAGGGCGACGAGCAAGCCGCGTTGGTGTTCAGCGATGCCGCTTTCGAGAAGGCTGGCTTCAAGGTCGGCAAGTAGTGACCGGCCCGGTTCCTGTTATCAGCCGCCCCAACGGCAGCGGCCGGGTCTATCAGCCGGCCCAGCGACAGCTGCCGGTTCATTAGCCGGCTCAGCGCTAGCTGCCGGTTCATTAGCCGGCTCAGCGCTAGCTGCCGGTTCATTAGCCGGCTCAGCGAGA
>JBIKVL010000166.1:0-7428 GCA_044356875.1 Pirellulaceae bacterium
TGCTGCCCTCCTTGGCCATCGTGATAAACAACTCGCCCGGCCGACCATCCGGATATAGTCCCACGTTGATGTAGCCTTCGTGCCCACCGACGTTGAACTTGTGGGTGATCGATTGCCGGGTGTCCGGGAGCCGTTCGCGGCGCGGCCGAGGAACTGGGGGCTCGGCGCTGGCGGCGGTCGCCGCCGCGGTTTCGCCGGCCTTGGCGGCCGCCGCGAGGGCTGCCGCAACGGCCGCGTTGACGGCCTCGTTCACCGCCGCCGCGTCCATCAGGCCCTTGGCTTCCGCCGCCTTGTCGCCCTCGGATTTCGTGGACAACGGTTGGCTCTGCTTCGACCCATCGCGATAGATGGCCAACGCCTTGAGGCCCAACTGCCAGCCCCATTGATACGCATCCGCCACGTCGGCGGGCGTCACATCCGACGGCATATTCACCGTCTTCGAAATCGCCCCCGAGAGGAACGGTTGTGCGGCGGCCATCATCCGCACGTGGGACTTCCACGCGATGCTGCGCACCCCATTGGCCGGCTTAAACGCGCAGTCGAACACCGGCAGGTGCTCGGCCTTCAGCTCCGGCGCCCCCTCGATCGTGTCCTTCTCGTCGATGTACTTCGCGATCGCCTTGATCTGCGAGTCGTCGTAACCGAGCGTCCGCAACGACAGCGGCACCGTCTGATTGATGATCTTCAGCATCCCGCCGCCCGCGAGCTGCTTGTACTTCACCAATGCGATGTCGGGCTCGATGCCGGTCGTGTCGCAGTCCATCATGAAGCTGATCGTGCCGGTCGGCGCCAACACGGTAGCTTGGGCGTTGCGGAAGCCGTTGCGTCGACCCGTCGCCAATACTTGGTCCCACACCTGGCGAGCCGCGTTCTTGAGGTAGGCCGGCCCCGCGTCGTTGATGGACTCGACGGCGTCCCGATGCATCTGCATGACCCGCAGGAATGGCTCGCGGTTCGCCTCGTAGCCCGCGAACGGCCCGACCACCGCCGCCATCTCGGCGCTGGTCAAGTTCGCGGCGCCGTGCAACAGGGCGGTCAGCGCCCCGCACACGCCATAGCCGGCTTCCGAGTCGTACGGCATGCCACCTGCCATCAACAAGCTGCCGAGGTTCGAATAGCCCAAGCCCAGCGGTCGGAACAGATGGCTATTCTTAGCGATCTCCGCCGTCGGATAGCTGGCGTGGTCGACCAGAATCTCCTGCGCGATCAAATAGAGCCGGCAAGCCGCCATGAACCGAGGAACATCGAACGTCGCGTCCGGCTGGCGGAACTTCATCAAGTTGATGCTCGCCAGGTTGCAAGCCGTGTTGTCGAGGAACATGTACTCGGAGCACGGATTGCTGGCGTTGATTCGGCCCGAATTCGGGCAGGTATGCCACCGATTGATCGTGGTGTCGTACTGCACGCCCGGATCGCCGCACGACCAGGCGCACTCGGCCATCCGCCCCAGCAACCACTTGGCGTCGTAGACCGGTCCGTCGCGATCCGGATCCGTAACCCACCGCGTATGCCACGGACCGCCCTGTTCGACGGTCGTCATGAATTCATCGGTGACCCGTACCGACAGGTTGGCGTTCTGGAAGAGAATCGAGCTGTACGCTTCGCCGTTGAAGTTGGACTCGTAGCCGCCCTTCTCGATCAACACGTGCGCCTTGCGTTCTTCCTTCCACTTGCACTCGATGAATTCCAAAATGTCCGGATGCCACACCTTGATCGACTGCATCTTGGCCGCTCGACGCGTCTTGCCGCCGGACTTGACCACCGCCGCGATCTGGTCGTAAACCCGCATAAACGACAACGGCCCCGACGGCTTCCCGCCGCCCGACAGCTTTTCGCGGTGCGACCGAATGGTGGAGAGGTCCGTTCCCGTGCCCGAGCCAAACTTGAACAGCATCGCCTCGCTGGTCGCCAGGCGCATGATGTCCTCCATGTTGTCGCCCACGCTTTGGATAAAGCAGGCCGACCCTTGGGGAAATTCGTACGGGTTCTCCGGTTGCTCGACGTCCTGGGCCGCCTCGTTCCACCGCCAGTTGCATTTCGCGCCGGTCACGCCGTATTGCGGATACAAACCGACATTGAACCAAACGGGCGAATTGAAGGCCCCGTGCTGGTGCAGGCACAGCCACGTCAAATCGCGGTAAAAACGCTCGCCGTCCTCCGCCGTCGCGAAATACCCGTCCGCGATGCCCCAATCGGCGATCGTGCGCGTGACCCGGTGGATCACCTGCCGCACGCTCCGCTCACGCTCGGCTGTCCCATTTTCGCCATAGAAATACTTGCTGACCACCACGTTGGTCGCCAACTGCGACCAGGACGCCGGAATCTCGCAGTTGGTCTGCTCGAACAGCGGTTTGCCGCTCTCGTCCTTGATGGTCGCCTTCCGCATCTCCCAGGCCACGGTCTCGAACGGATCGGAAACTTCGACCGGACAAAACGTGGCGTCGATCCGCATCCCAGCCGCGACCGCTCGCGCGGAAACAGCACCAACTGCGCCAGCTCCAACCGCGCCAGCACCAACCGCGCCAGCACCAACCGCGCCAGCACCAATTGCGCCAGTTCCAGCCGAAACTTGGGTTCCGGCGGCCGCCGCCTGCGATTTCTGACCTGAGCGATTCCGGGTTTGCGGGCGTTCGGTCTTCACCGTTGCCATCATGAAACTCCTTCCTGGGGAGAACTAAAGTCGGCCATCCTGGTTCGAATCACCAAGACCAGTACTGTACAGAAATACACCAACTGTCATCGACATGCAAGTCGATCGAACCGCGAAAAAAATCCTCCGTGAAATCGCGCGAACTAATCCGTCAAGGCAAGTTGGGAGAGCGACTAGTGCCACAACCTGTTGTAGGCGGGCGAGCAGACACCACAACCAATGGCGTTGCGAGGCGGTAATGTACCGATTCGCGGCGGGGCGTCAACCAAATCCGAAAGACCGGTCAGATGTCATTTTTGGGGAACGATTTAGGCGCAGCGGAGGCGCGCGGAGCGACTGTCGGCCGAGCGTCCGCGTGTGAACGCAACGTGAAGCGAGTGCGGTTCTTGGGGAAAATGTCTCGGCACACCGCCAATCGTTCGGTACGAGAAAAAAAATCCGAGGTCGACGTGGGGCGATCCATCAACCACGGTTCATCGATTGGGTCGGGAGATCTCCCAGGTTACCCAGCCTGCGGGATCGGCTGACAGGTTGCCAACGTACGGGGGATCGTTTGCGGGTGTATATTCCTTCTCGCGTCCGCATCCGTTCAGCGGCGCGCGTTTGCCGCGTCGAATTGCGTTTCGCGGCGCCTTCGCACCCCACACCGCCATGCGACTCACCAGCGCCGCCTTGATCGCGGATCCGATTGGCACCTACCCGGCAGCGACCGTGGCCTGTTTCGACGCGACGTGCGGCGAGCTGCCCCGGCGGCAACTGGACGACGCCACGAATGTTCGCTTCCTCGAACGGCTCTCATCGGTCGGCGCTCCGGCGGTCCTGATCGCCGCGTCGACCGGCCATGGCCACCTCCGGACGCTCGACGAGTTGCGTCATTGGTTCCGCATCGCGACGACCGCGAAACTGCGGCGCACGGTGCCGATGGCGTTGCTGCGGCCGGAAGACGGCGTGGAAGCCAATCGCCAGCTGGTCCGCGATCTGCGGGAGTGGGGCTATCCGGTGGTGTTCATTCGCCCCGGCACGAATTTGCCGCGCGAGGCGACGGACGCGGAAGTGGCCGCCAACATGCGGCCGCTGGTCGAGGCGGCGGCCACCGAGCGGCTCGCGGTGGGCGTCTACTCGATCCCGGACGTCAGCGGCGTCCGGCTCACGCCGCATGCGGCGGCGGAGCTGGTCCATGGTCCCGGCGGCGGGAACATCGTGGCGGTGAAAGTCACCGAGGCGGATTACTCGACCAGCACCTTGCGGTTCCTGGAACATCCCGCGCTGCGGCGTCTGAAGATCGTTCAAGGCTGGGATCCGCATTTGGCCCGAGCGCTGCAGGACGGACCGTCTTACGATCCCGAGCGGCGGCAACGGTGCGGCGTGACGTCGGGACCGATGTCGTTCGCCGTCTATCAATACTTGCATTTGCTGGAAGCGGCTGGGCGTGAAGACTGGAGCGAAGTGTCCGAAGCGCAGCTCGCCGTCACCGCGCTGTTCCAATCGATGCAGGACGACCCCGCGAAATTCGCCGATCTTCAGCGGGCCAAACAGG
This sequence comes from Pirellulaceae bacterium, assembly GCA_044356875.1. Lineage (GTDB taxonomy): Bacteria > Planctomycetota > Planctomycetia > Pirellulales > Pirellulaceae > CAIXSC01. The sequence continues at coordinate 4,188 of JBIKVL010000166.1, forward strand.
TCATGGGGCTCGGACAGCCGCTCACGGGAACCGTGACGGCGGCCCAAGTGGAAAGACTGCTCAACGCGCTCCTGGAACTGCCGCGCGAGAGCGATCGCTTCCGGCTCGCCCGCAGCCTCGACCTGCTGGGCGACGGCCCCTTCCACGACCGACTTGCGGCCTTGTCCCACGCGGACGCCTACACGACCATCGCGCAGCTGCGGGAACAGATGTCGAAGTTCGTGGCCGACCGCGACTGGCGCCAGTTCCACTCGCCCAAAAACGTCAGCATGGCGCTCGCTGTGGAAGCGGCCGAACTGATGGAGCACTTTCAATGGATCACCGCCGAAGCGTCGCGACGGCTGCGCGAGCAGCCTGGCGAGTGGCAAGCGGTTCGGGAAGAACTGGCGGATGTCATCGGCTACGGCCTGGCGATGGCCAACGAGCTGGACATCGACGTCAGCGCCGCGATCCACGACAAAATGGTACAAAACCGCTCGAAGTATCCGGCGGAGAGATTTCGCGGCAAGTATGACTAAGGCGTTTACCAGGGCAATCGTCTTGCCCTCTCCAATTCACGAATAGTACTATGGCACGCATAGGGTCGCGCGATGCCGAGTATGATTAGGCGAGAAGATAAGGGTTAAACTTATGGCGAATCCGATCGCCAATAACGCGATTGTGATTCGCGGTGGGCTTATTGACGCCCACCATTAAGAATCCTAAACGAAACGGAGAGAATCCATGACTGCGCCTAGGGTCTTTGCCGACTAGCTAGGGGAACACCATGAACCCAATTCGCACTCCGCAGGCCCGTTGCCGGTTCGCGGTCGCCGAGGCGGACATCACGCCGCCGGCGGGCATCTATCATCGGATGTGGGGAGCCGCCACGCACGACCGCGCGGAAGGCGTGCATCGTCCACTGCGAGCGACCGTAGTGGCCATTGTGCCCCTGCAGGACGCCAGCGGTGCTGCGGGCGTTTCCGACGATTCCAGCGCTTCCGGCGCTGCGGGCGCTGCGGGCGCTGCGGGCGCCAGTGGGGCCGCGACCGTCGAGGCGACTGTCGCCGCAACCAAGCTGCCGCCGGGAACGGCGATCCTGGCGTCGCTGGATCATTGCTTGGTCGGGGCCGTCGAGCTGGAAATGCTGCTCGCGCCGATCACGGAGGCGACGGGCGTTCCGCGGGAAGCGATGACGATTCTCTTCACGCACACCCACGGCGCCGGACTGATGATGCTCGACCGGCAAACCCTGCCCGGTGGCGACCTGATTCCTAGCTATTTACAAATGGTCGGGCAGCGGCTGGCCGAGCTGGTCGGACAGTCGCTCAAGCAGCTCAAGCCCGCGACGATGGTGTTCGGCAAAGGCCGTTGCGACCTCGCGGTGTTCCGCGACCAATGGGATGGCGCTACTGGACAATTTGTATGCGGCTATGATCCCGCCGTGCCCGCCGACGATACCTTGCTGGTGGCGCGAGTCGCCGGCGACTCGGGCGAAACGCTCGCCACATTCGTCAACTACGCCTGCCATCCGACGACCCTGGCCTGGGACAATCGGCTGGTCAGCCCCGACTATATCGGCGCGATGCGCGAGCTGATCGAGCGGGAGACAGGCGCTCCGTGCCTGTTCCTGCAAGGCGCGTCGGGCGAGTTGGGGCCCTACGAAGGGTATGTGGGGGACGTCGCGGTCGCCGATCGCAATGGCCGCCGCGTCGGTTTCGCGGCTCTGGCGGCGATCGAGGCGTTGCCGCCGCCGGGAACCTGCTATGGCTATGCCGGACCGGTCGTTTCGGGAGCGACGATCGGCGTGTGGCGCCATGAGCCCGTGGCGGAAGAGGAGCTGGCCGACCATGCCACTTGGCGCTATCGCCGTTGGGAGATCGCGTTGCCTTACCGAGCGGAATTGCCGACGGCGGCCACGGTCGCGGCGGAGCTCGACCAGTGGCGGGCCGCCGAAACGCGGGCCATGGAGGCGGGGGATCTGACGCGGGCCCGTGATTGCCGGGCGATGGTCGAGCGTCAAACGCGGATGGCGCGGCGGCTGGAACAGTTGCCGCCAGGGGAAACCTATCCGCTGGAAGTTCGACTCTGGCGCTGGGGCGGGGCCGACTTCCTGGCGGTTCCCGGCGAACATTACAGCCTCTTGCAGACAGCCCTGCGGGCGGTCGCGCCCCGCCGCGTGCTGCTTATCGCCACCATCGCGCAGGGTTGGGGCCCGTCCTATCTGCCGACGAGCGAAACTTATGGGCGCGGCATTTATCAGGAATCGATCGCGATCGTGGCTCCTGGCAGCCTCGAACGCGTGGTGGCGGACGTGGAACGCGTATTGCGGGAATGGGATGCGGGAGCGGTTACATGAAGATTGAAGCGATCGAGACGTTCGTATGCCACGCGCGGATGCGCAATTGGATCTTTGTAAAGGTGCTGACCGACCAGCCGGGACTGTTTGGCTGGGGCGAAGCGACGCTGGAATGGCATACGCGAAGCGTCGTCGCGGCGATCGAGGACCTGTCCGAGCTGTTGATCGGCGAGGATCCGCGGCGGATCGAGCATCTCTGGCAGATGATGTACCGCCAGCACTTCTGGCATGGCCAGGGAATCGTGCGGGGCACCGCGATCGCGGGTATCGATCTTGCGTTGTGGGACATCCTGGGAAAGGTCGCCGGCATGCCCTGTTCGCGGCTCTGGGGAGGACCGGTGCGGGATGAAGTCCGCACCTACTGCCATCTGGGCGGCGGCCGCATGGAGGACTTCTACGAGACGCCGGTCGACAACGCCAAACGGTTCGCCGATTTGGCGCTCGAGGCGGTCGCGAACGGTTATACGGCGTTCAAGAGCATGGCGGTCCCGCCCACCATGCCGATCGAAGGCCAGCAACCGGTGCGGGCGGCCGAAGCGTGCGTCCGCGCGATGCGGGAAGCGGTCGGCGATTCAATCGACATCATGGTCGACTGCCACGCCCGGCCGTCGCCCGCCATGGGGCTCAAGTTCGGCCAGGCGCTCGATCCGTACGGCCTGTACTTCTTTGAGGAACCGTGCTGGCCCGAGTGCCTCGATGGCTTGGCGATGATCAACGCGGCGTTGACGACGCCCGTGGCGACCGGCGAGCGAATCACGCATCTGGAGGCGTTTCGCGACCTGTTCGCCCGCCGCGGTTGCGAAATCTGCCAGCTGGACATCACCCACTGTGGCGGCTTGACCGCGGCTCGGCGCGTCGCCGCGTTGGCCGACGCCTATCGAATCGCGTTGGCGCCCCATAATC
>JBIKVL010000167.1:0-7427 GCA_044356875.1 Pirellulaceae bacterium
ACACCTTGGTTCAGATGCTCGGATATCTTGTCCGAATTTGGGAAAACGCGTTGGCCAATCAACAGCCGCTGGTGCCGATCCTGCCATGGGTTCTCTACAACGGTGTTGGTCCCTGGCGGGCCAGCCGGTCGCTCGCCGAGCTCGTTCCGGTCCCGGACTCTTGGAAACGGTACATGCCGGCATTGGAACTCGCGATTTTCGACATCGGTCGCATGGCGGACGATTACATGCCAGGAGAGCCGATTTTGCGGATTGCCTTGGCGCTGCTAAAGTACGGGCGAAGTCTGGAATTGGTTTCGGTCTTGCGAGTTTTGTTCGAGTTGCTGGCTCGCGAGCTGCAGCCTCAGCAAGTGAAGGATATGCTCGATACCATCAGGACCTACGTCATGTCGGTCAATCCCGTGATAGGAGAGGAGAAGATGAAGGAGTTGGTTTCCGAATTCTGGCCTGTGCAACCGGAGCCTGGATCGGTCGCGGACCAATTGATCAAAAAAGGCGAGGCTCGAGGCATTGCAATCGGCGAGGCGCGGGGCGAGGCGCGGGGCATCGCCGTTGGCGAGGCGCGGGGAGAGGCGCGGGGAGAGGCGCGGGGCGTCGCGAAAGGGGAGGAACGCGGCAAGGCCGTTGAACGCTGGAACACCATTCGAATGCTCCAATCGATTCTCGGTCTTCCGGAGTCGAACGAAGGGGAATTGGCTGATAAGGATCTCGCCGAGTTGCAAGACATAATCGACTCGCTCAGGGGCCAGATCGTCAATCAAAAGACCAGATAAAGTTCATCGAGTGCCGTTGTGACCTTCCTCGTAACGGCGGATGTTTGCGGATGCGGGGCGGACCCGCTGTTCGTGACGCTTGGCCATTCGACAGACCTAACCGAACTTATCGCTCTCGAATCTCAATGCCATGGGCACCGAAGAGAACGCCGATCGGCAGCCACCGTTTGTCGAGCCGCTCGATTCGCGGACTCGCGATGAACGGATTCAGTCTCCGCATGATCGCTTGATCAGTCAAACGCTTCAGCATATCGACGCCGCCCGCGCGCTTCTCGCGGACCATTTGCCAAGCGAAATCGCAAAGCACTTGAAGTTCCAAACGCTCGCTCCTGTCGACGCAAGCTTCATCGATGCCAATCTGCGCCGTCGCTTCGCCGACCGACTCTTCAAGGTCGATGTGTCTCCCGAGGTCGTCAAGTGTTTCGGCATGAAGGTTGACTTCGTCTACATCTTCGTGCTGATCGAGCACAAGAGCACCGACGATCCGGACACCTTGGTTCAGATGCTCGGATATCTTGTCCGAATTTGGGAAAACGCGTTGGCCAATCAACAGCCGCTGGTGCCGATCCTGCCATGGGTTCTCTACAACGGTGTTGGACCGTGGCGGACCAGCCGGTCGCTCGCCGAGCTCGTTCCGGTCCCGGACTCTTGGAAACGGTACATGCCGGCGATGGAACTCGCGATTCTCGACATCGGCCGCATGGCGGACGCTTCCATGCCAGAGGAGCCGATTTTGCGGATTGCTTTGGCGCTGCTAAAGTACGGAAGAAGTCTGGAATTGGTATCGGTCTTGCGAGTTTTGTTCGAGTTGCTGGCTCGCGAGCTGCAGCCTCAGCAAGTGAAGGATATGCTCGATACCATCAGGACCTACGTCATGTCGGTCAATCCCGTGATAGGAGAGGAGAAGATGAAGGAGTTGGTTTCCGAATTCTGGCCTGTGCAACCGGAGCCTGGATCGGTCGCGGACCAATTGATCAAAAAAGGCGAGGCTCGAGGCATCGCAATCGGCGAGGCGCGGGGCATCGCCGTTGGCGAGGCGCGGGGAGAGGCGCGGGGAGAGGCGCGGGGAATTGCGAAAGGGGAGGAACGCGGCAAGGCCGTTGAACGCTGGAACACCATTCGAATGCTCCAATCGATTCTCGGTCTTCCGCAGTCGAACGAAGGAGAATTGGCTGTCAAGGATCTCGCCGAGTTGCAAGTCTTGATCGACTCGCTCAGGGGCCAGATCGTCAATCGAACAGCTAGATAAAGTTCATCGAGTGCCGTTGTGGCCGTCTCCGTAACGGCGGAGATTTGCGGAAGAGGAGCAAGCCCGCAGCCATCAACGATTCGCCATTCGAAAGACTCGGGAAGCATATCACTCGCGACTCTCAACGCCATGAGCACCGAAGAGAACGCCGAGCGGCAGCAACCGATTGTCGAGCCGCCCGATTCGCCGACTCGCGATGAACGGATTCAGTCTCCGCACGATCGCCTGATCAACCAGACGCTTCAGCAAATCGACGCCGCCCGCGGACTTCTCGCGGACCATTTACCCGCCGAAATCGCACGGCACTTAAGGTTCCAAACGCTCGCTCCTGTCGACGCGAGCTTTATCGATGCCAATCTGCGCCGTCGCTTCGCCGACCGGCTCTTCAAGGTCGATGTGTCTCCCGAGATCGTCAAGTGTTTCGGAATGAAGGTTGACTTCGTATACATCTTCGTGCTGATCGAGCACAAGAGCGTCGACGACCCGGACACCTTGGTTCAGATGCTCGGATATCTTGTCCGAATTTGGGAAAACGCGTTGGCCAATCAACAGCCGCTGGTGCCGATCCTGCCATGGGTTCTCTACAACGGTGTTGGTCCCTGGCGGGCCAGCCGATCGCTCGCCGAGCTCGTTCCGGTCCCGGACTCTTGGAAACGATATATGCCGGCATTGGAACTCGCGATTTTCGACATCGGCCGCATGGCGGACGATTCCATGCCAGAGGAGCCGATTTTGCGGATTGCTTTGGCGCTGCTAAAGTACGGGCGAAGTCTGGAATTGGTATCGGTCTTGCGAGTTTTGTTTGAGTTGCTGGCTCGCGAGATGCAGCCTCCACAAGTGAAGGATGTGCTCGATACGATTAGGGTCTACGTCATGTCGGTCAATCCCGTGATAGGAGAGGAGAAGATGAAGGAGTTGATTTCCGAATTCTGGCCAGTGCAACCGGAGCCTGGATCGGTCGCGGACCAATTGATCAAAAAAGGCGAGGCTCGGGGCGAGGCGCGGGGAGAGGCGCGGGGCGTCGCGAAAGGGGAGGAACGCGGCAAGGCCGTTGAACGCTGGAACACCATTCGAATGCTCCAGTCGATTCTCGGTCTTCCGGAGTCGAACGAGGGAGAATTGGCTGACAAGGATCTCGCCGAGTTGCAAGCCATGATCGACTCGCTCAGGGGCCAGATCGTCAATCGAACCACGGGGTAGTATTGACTGAAGGGCAAAGGCTGTCGTCGGTCGCCATCCCACCCTCACATGAAAGAAACCGCCCCGTGTTTCGCGGAATCGCCGCCAGCATCTTGATGGCTCTAGGCTTTTCTCTTGCCACAGTTCGACTTGCGGTGCCAACTCGGCGCTCAAGAAAAGAACGTCGTGGACAACCCGGCCACCAAGAAACTCAACCGCGACGTCGGCCGTCACCAAGACTTCCTCAAGCGGATCGCGCCGAACCAAGGCGCGGGCCACGTGATCTTCCTTGGCGATTCGATCACGCACGGCTGGGAAGGCCAGCCAGCTTGGCAGACGCCTCATCGCCCTCTCGTTCGCCGTCCGCTTCCCCCTTCCTTCCGTTGGCCCCCTGACATGCGACTTCACCCCATGATGCAACGTTCGATTGTCGTTTTGTCGATTTTGCTCCTCGTGCCGCAGTGTGGTTCATGACCGTAACCGACGAACGCGGTGCCATCGTTAGTACGGAAGTAGAGATTCGACGTTAGCAGCGTTCGGGGTTTTATACCGGTCCCGCCATCGAGAAGCGACAATCCAAGCGGGCGTTACGAGCAAGATCGGAAAACACTTATGGATACGGGAAGGATGAGGCGATTGCGTTTACGGAGGCGGCATTTCACTCACAGCGGAATATTCAGCCACGCTGGCGTAGCACGCGAAGACCTTGAATGATATAGCTGCGCCGCATGTCGCTTAATAGGCTGCCAAACCTCAGGCGGGTTATTCCAACGAGCGACACCGCCCAAATGGCCGACCTTCCGCTCCGTCTCTGATCCGCTAACTCTTCCTCGATTCGCGTCACTTCCGACCAGTCGAAATATTGTGTCCAGCCAATCCTCCAGAGCCCTGTAAAGACAGTTCCCGCCGAACCTTGGACAATCACCTCGACTGCTGGCAAACCGGACAATTCGCTTTCATGGCTGCTTCCGCCAGTTATTTCTTCCATTGTAAAGTGAACTTCCCTCGCGGTGATTCGAGCTGCGGTTCCCTACGGATTCCACTGTCTTGACGGTGGCCTCCAGGCTCATCCCTGTTCACGCGGTTCAACCGCGGCCAGAAATCCGCCTCGCGTTCAGCTCGCCCAGACGCCGAGGATCGATTTCCAGCTCTGGGCGACGCCGGTCAGACGTTCTTGGCGGCCGTTGTGCTCGAAGAACAACTCGTCGGGATTCATGCCCAGCGCGGTGAGAATTGTCGCGTGGAGGTTCTTCACGGGTTGGATTTGATCCACGGCCCGCAGTCCAATGTCGTCGGTGGCGCCAATCGCGTGGCCGCCTTGCACGCCAGCACCAGCGAGCCAAACAGTGAATCCATAGGGGTTGTGATTGCGGCCATTGCCGCCCTGCACCATCGGTGTGCGGCCAAATTCGCCCGCCCAGACCACAAGCGTCGTGTCGAGCAAACCGCGCTGTTTGAGATCTTCCAGCAGCGCGGCGATCGGCTGGTCGGTTTGGGCCGCGTTGCGTTTGTGGTAGTCGGTGTTGTTGTCGTGCCCATCCCAGCCCAGCTTGTCCACGGCGTTGTAAAGCTGCACGAAACGCACGCCCTTCTCCACCAAGCGACGCGCGAGTAGGCACATGCGGCCATACTGGGCCTTGGCGCTGTTTCCGTCGTCCACGCCGTACGCGGACCGGGTCGCCGCCGTCTCCCGGGAGAGCTCGCCGACATCCAACGCCTCGGCCTGCATGCGATAGGCCAGTTCGTACGAGGCGATCCGGCCATCGAGATCGAGCACTCCGGGGCGATCGGTGGCATGCCGACGGTTCAACGCCTGCGTGAAGTCGAGGGTCGAACGCTGGGTGCCCGCGACTTCGGCGGGAGGCTGAAGGTTCAGCACCGCCGGCCCATCGTGGCGGAACTGAGTTCCTTGATGCGCCGCCGGCAAAAACGCGTTGCTCCAGTTCGCCGAGCCGCCAAGCCCCGCGACCTTGTACAAAAGCACATATCCGGGCAGGTTTTCGTTTCCCGAGCCCAGTCCGTAGGTGACCCACGAACCGAGGCTCGGCTTGCCTCCAAGGATCGCGCCGGTGTTCATGAGGTAGGTGGCCGGCGCGTGGTTCGAGCTTTCGCTGACCATCGAGCGGATTTGGCAGATTTGGTCGATTTGCCGCGCGGTGTGCGGAAGCAGTTCCGAGACCCACTGGCCGCTCTTGCCGTATTGGGCCCATTTCCACGGGCCCGCCATCAATTGGTCTTTGCAATGATTGAAGACCCCGCCCACTTTGTCTGGATTTTGCTTGAACGACGCGGGCACCGGTTTGCCGTCGAGCTGTTTGAGTTCGGGTTTGTAATCGAGCAGATCAAATGTCGATGGACCTCCGTATTGAAAGAGGAAGATCACCTGTTTCGCCTTCGGTGCGAAATGCGGCGGCCGTTCGGCGAGTGGCCGTAGCGGATCGGGGAGACCTAACGGCTTGGCGGCGACGGCGGAGCGGCTTTGGGCCAGGAGGGCGCTCAGCGCTAGTCCCGCGAAGCCGCCGCCGGTTTTCAATAGAAAGTCGCGCCGGTCCCCGCGGACCGCCGCCAAGCAATCCGCCAACCCGCCATGGCCCACGCCGCGCGAAGTCCAGTCCATTTCGAGTTCCCGCATGGGGCACCTCAATCGAGATAAAGGAATTCATTCGTGTTGAGCACGGCGCGGCACAGGTCGACCTGCGCTCGCGACAATGCGGCTTCGGCTGGTCCCTCGGTGGCGTACTGTTCGCGGTGTCGGCGCGTCAACTCGGCCGCCAATCGCCGCTCTTCCTCCGCCGCGTCACGGCCCAGGGTTTCTTGAAACAGCCGATTGACCCAGGCTGCGAAGGCCGCATTATCCTCAGGCTCGGGATTGGCCCCGCCCGGCGACAGGCGTTTGGCGAGCCCTTTGGCGTATCGCAAACCGTCTTCGCTATTGAGAAGCATCAAAGCCTGCGGGGCGACCACCGTCGTATCGCGGCGGCCGCACGACGCCGCCGTATCGGGCAAATCGAACGCTTGCAGGAATGGAATCGGCAGGCAGCGTTTGCGCACTAGAAAGACACTCCGAACGTCGGTCTGTTCGAGAGGATCGGCGTACCAACCTTGCATCCGGCCGCCATCCCCGCCCTTCTCCGCTTCCAAGATGGCCGGCTGCGCTTTCAGTAATTCCTCGGCGACCGGCGGCCATAGTGGCTTGCCTTCCGCATACGGCTTCAGCAGTCCGGATACCGCGAGTAGGCTGTCGCGGAGCGTTTCGGCATCGAGCCGTTGCACGTTTTGTCGCCATAGCAGCCGGTTGTCGGGATCGGCGGCCGCATCGGTCCGCGAGCGGCTCGATTGACGATAGGTTTTCGAGAGCACGATTTGCCGGTGGAGTTTTTTCAGCGACCAGCCGCCTTCTTGAAAGTCGATGGCGAGCCAATCGAGCAATTCAGGGTGAGTGGGCCGGGCGCCGGTGTAACCGAAATCGTTGGGGGTCGCGACCAAACCGACTCCAAAATGCTGCTGCCACAGGCGATTGACCAGAACGCGGGCCGTCCAGGGGTTATTCGGGGACGCGATCCATCGCGCGAGCGTCAAGCGGCGGCCCGTCGTGCCTCCTCGTGGAGCGACGACCGGGGCCGGTCCAGGCGCTACCAACGACACGAAGCCGGGCGCTATGTCCTCGCGGGGAGAACCGTAGTCGCCTTGGTATAAGAGCGGCGTTGGCGGAGCGCTCGAACCGCTGTCGCCGGCCGCCATCGCGCGGGGTGGTTCCCGTTTTTGCGCCGCGATCGCGGCCAGTTTTTCCTTAAGTTCTGAGTGGCGTTTCGTGTCGGCTTTGTCGAGCTTCGCTTGCTCGGCTTTCAGTGGCTCGGCCTCTTTCTCCAGGGCGGAGTTATGACGGTCGATTTCGGCCTGTTCCGCGGCCGTCGCGATCGACAGGTTGTCACGGGGTTGAAGCGCGGCGAAAAAGGCCCGCAGACGATAGTGGTCGGCTTGCGAGAGCGGATCGTATTTGTGGTCGTGGCATTGGCAACAGGACATGGTCAGGCCCAGAAAGGCCGACGCCGTGGTATTGGTCAGGTCGGCCATCATTTCCGCTCGCAGCCGAGTCTCCTCCTGGAAGATCGCCGCCGTGCTGTCCCACTGTCCAAGCCGCAAGAAGCCGGTTGCCACCAGTTTGTCGACGTCGGCGGGCGATTGCGGGGAACCGGCGAGCAGTTCGTCGCCGGCAAGTTGCTCTA
>JBIKVL010000168.1:0-7419 GCA_044356875.1 Pirellulaceae bacterium
GCCGGTTTGGCATCGCCGTGCGCGTCGGCGAACAGGGTCCACGTATCGACAAGCGTGACTTGCGGGTCCCCTTTCACCGCGGCCGCGTACAGTTCGTTGACTTTCTTTATCTTGTCCGCTGGCCGCTTCTTGGTCGCGGAACTGGGGAAGACGGAGCAAACGACGATCGGCAATTGCGGATTGTGTCGCTTCAGGTCTCCCACGATCAATTTGAAGTTGCCCGCGATCGTCTCCGGCTCGGCGCCCTCCTCCAGGTCGTTCGTGCCCATCAGCATTACGATGCCGGCTGGTTTGAGAGCTAGCACATCGTCGCGGAGCCGCAGCAACATCCCGCGGGTCGTATCGCCGCTAATGCCGCGATTGGCGACTTTCAATCCGGCGAACGCGCCGCCCAGGTCGTCGCCCCAACCTTGTGTGATCGAGTCGCCCAGGAACACCACCGCGCCGGCGTCCTGTTCCACCCGCTTCGCCCATGCCGAACGCTTCTGCGTCCAAAGATTGCGGAACCAGTCATAGCGGCGGATCGGCCCCGCGCCCGGAATCCCATCGTCCGTCGCCGGCAGTTCGATCGAGCTGGCAGCCTTGTCGTCAGCGGCTGCCCAGGCGATTGTGAGCGAAGGCGGAGTGATGGTCGACAACGCGCCGAACGAGTTGGCGAGTTCGGTGGCGGCGACCAGGAGAGCGGCCACCGCGACCACAGACCGCAAGAAAGCCGATTCATGGCCACAGTGAGAGCCGACGACACGAAAACGCATGAGGGAGATTCCAGAGGAGAACGGGGACGGCGAAGCAGGAAAGCGACGGGATAGGAAAAGACGGGACACTAAAAGGCAGAACACGAAAGGTAAGGACACAAAAGCAAAACGGGAATCCAGCGGTTAGCGGACGAACAAAAACTGCTTGGAATTGATCAGGGCCCACAGCAGGTCACCGTAGCATTCCTCGCGGCTGGGGGCCTCGTCGAGGAACTGCAGGGTCGCTTGGTGTTCGGCGGGAGTCGCGGGGCGGCTGAGCGCCACCCAATAGAGCTCGTCGACGATCTGCTCGTGCGACTTGTCGGATTTGACGAGCGTCGCGACCAAGCCCTTGGCGTCGCCGATCTTGGCGACCAGCGTGTCGCCGTTGAGCGTATGGAGCGCCTGGGCCAAATTCGCGTCGGGGCTGCGTTCGCACTCGCAGATGCTCGCCCGACGCGGCTTGGCGAACGTGTTCAGAAAGTAGTCGGGGTATTCGGCGTCCGGCAGTTCGATCGCCCGCGTGCCGAGCGGCAGGCTCTTGTACTTCGTCTGGACGCCGGTGACGCGATCGATGGCGTCCGCGAGCGGCTCGGCGGCCAGCCGCTTCACGAAGAAATGGCTGTAGAAGCGGCTGTCGGCCGCGTTGATCTGCGTCGGCTGCGCGGACAGTTGATACAGGCGGCTGGTCATGATCACGCGGATCAACTGCTTGAGGTTGTAATTCGAATCGACCAAATGGCGGGCGAGGGCATCGAGCAGCGGCGGGTTCGACGGCGGGTTGGTGCTCCGCATGTCGTCCACCGGTTCGACCAAGCCGCGGCCAAGCAGGAAATCGACGTACCGGTTGGCGACGTTGCGCGCGAAGTACGGGTTATCCTTCGCGGTCATCCACTGGGCGAGCGGCAAGCGGCGGTCGAGCGGATCGTCGAACGCCGGGCCATCAAGCGCCTTGGGTTCCATCCGTTTGCCGGTTCGCGGATGCGACACTTCGCCCGTTTCCCGCACCACTACGACTTGTTCGCGGCCAAAGAGTCCGAACTCCTCGCTGTTCTTCGAGCCAACTCGGGAGAAGAACGCGGCGAGCCCGTAGTAATCGTCCTGGCTGTACTTTTCAAACGGATGGTGGTGGCATTTCGCGCATTCCAGGCGAATGCCGAGGAAGGTCTGCGAAATGGCTTCGGTGAGGTCGGTCGGGTTCGCGTTCACACGGAAGAAATTCGCCGGTCCGCTGCCATAAATCGAGCCCTTGGCGGTCACCAATTCGCTGACGAACCGATCGAACGGCTTGTTCGTGCGGAACGACTCGCGGATCCAATTGTGCAGGGCCCACATCCCCTGCGCTCCAAGCGAACGGCTCGAATTCCGCACGAGGTCGGACCAACGGAGCGACCAGTAGGCGGCGTACCAATCGTTGTAGACGTCTTGCGACGGGTTGCCGGTCAGGCCGAGCAGGCGATCGACGAGCTGTTCGCGTTTCGCCGGCTCGGTGGACTCGACGAAGCGACGCGCCTCTTCGGGCGTGGGCAGCGTGCCGATGGCGTCGAGGAACGCGCGGCGGACGAACGTCGCATCGTCGCAAACCGGCGAAGGCTCGATGCCCAGTTCGCGGAACTTGGCGGCCGCCAATTCGTCGACGAAGTTGACGCTCTTCCAATCGGCGAGCGCCACGTTGTCGGCGTAGGGAATGACGAACAGCGAAATCTCGGCTTGGCCTTCGTAGCGAACCATGATCGGGGCCTGGCCCTTGCCGATCGCGGTGACCAGTCCGTTGCGGGTGACGGCCAGCACTCCGTCATCCATGGTGTCGAACCGCGCGGAGGCGGTCACGTCGCGACGCTCGCCGCCAGCGAATTCCGCTTCGACCCGCAGTTGCTGCTCGCTGCCGACTATTCCGACGCGGCGGCTCGGCGTCACATGCAGCTTGACGACTTCGGCGTCCGCCTTTGACGGCCCCGGCGCGCCGCTCCGCAGCCACGCCAGAAAAATCCGGTAGTCGACCGAGTTCTTGTCGAGCGGCCGGCCACCGCCGTGCGGCATCTGCATCGTCGGCTTGAGCAGCACGAGGCTATTTTCGGGCACGACGGGATCGAAACGCCGCTGGATCACGTCGCGAACGATCGCCAGATGGTCGTTTTCCGGTTCGGAACCGAACACCGACAGCTTGAATCCGCCCTTGCCGTGCTGGGCGGCATGGCAGGCGGCTGTCGCGCAGCTCGCCTTGTTCAAGATCGGCCGGATTTGCTCGGTGAACTTCACCTTCGGGTGTTCGACAACGCCGGTCACGGTGACCGGAATCTGTCGCGACTGGCCGTCGTGCGAAACGCTAATCATCGCTTGGCCGTCGCCGACGGCGAGCAACAGGCCGCTCGGCGCTACTTCGACCACGGCCGGGTTGGACGATTCGTAGCGAACCTTCGCCGTCAGATCCTCGCTGTGATCATCCAGCTTGCCCGCGTTGTCGCCCTTGGCGACCAGCAGCTGAGTTTGGGCGAAATTGCCGGACAAACGGGCTTCGGCGGGACTCACGACCAGTTGGAAAGTGTCGGCGTGCGACTCGACCGTGATCGCGATAGTCGCCCAGATCGCGGCGAACGCCGCCAGCGAAGAACGAACCAAGTGGAGCGATCGGCCAACGCGGTCGGCGCAACGGCGCATGGTATTCGCGAAACGGCTCAACATGTCGGTTCTCCCGAGTTGGGCTTGGCGGGCTGTCAGGCGGGTCAACAGGCGGGTCAAAAGGCGGGCTCGGCGGTAGACCGTCCGGCAGATCAAGGCGGTCGCTCGCCGAGGGCGACATTATGACGCGCCGCCAATGACGATACCAGTTCATCTGGATTCAAGCGGGGTTGCCGCCGTGGAAATTGGCGGCGGGAGCTGATGGAAAAATTATGGATTCTCGAGTCGGCGGAGCACGGAAAATTTCGACCGTTGCCTTGCTCCGTCCGATTTGATTATCATCTAGGAGTTTTGATCGGTCGAAGAAATCCATTCCGCTTGGGTTTGATCCATTCGCGGACTCACCGTTCCTAAACGAACCGAACGCAACGCGCCGGACTCGAACGGCGAGGAATCGGCCGGGCCGATCAAAACGCCTGCCGCATACGACCCGCCATTTATCCCCGCCAGATCTTACCCGACAACTCCTTCCTGCCAGCCCCCTTCCTGCCAGCCCCCCGGAGTCTTCCGATGCTCAGCTTGTTTTCCGGAACGACGCGTGATTGCGAGGGTATTCATCGCCGCAGTTTTCTGCAAATCGGGGCTTTGTCGGGATTGGGCCTGTCGCTGCCGATGTGGTTGGCGGGGCGAAAAGCGCTGGGTGCCAGCCCTTCGAGCCGCGATGTCAACTGCATTCTCATTTGGTCGCAGGGTGGCGTGAGCCATCATGACACGCTCGACCCGAAGCCGAACGCGCCGGTCAGCGTCCGGGGCGAGTTCCAAGCGATCGACACCGCCGTGCCCGGAGTGAAGTTCACGGACATCTGCCCGACGCTGGCTAAAGAACTCGGACGCTATTCGGTGCTGCGGGGCTGGAACCCGAAGAACGGCAGCCACGGGACGGCCGACCAGTACGTGATGTCGGGGCGGAAGTTCAATCCGGCGGTGCCCTATCCATGCTACGGCTCGGTCGTCAGCTACCATAAGGGCTTCAAGTCGGCGATGCCTCCGTTCGTTCAACTTGGTTCGTCGGTCGATCGCCGGTTTGGCGGTGGAAGTTCCGGCGTGCTCGGCCTCGAATACAACCCGTTTGAAATCGTCGCCGATCCGAACGCCGAAAAGTTCACGGTTCGGGACATTACGCCGCCGCAGGGAATCACGAACGACCGAGTGGATCGACGGCGCCGGATGCTCGGCGCGGTCGACGCGTTGCAACGCCAGGCCGATCTGCAACCTGAAGCGTTCGAGGCGCTCGACGAACACTACAAGACGGCCTTCCAGATGATCACCGCTTCGGAGACGAAGCAGGCGTTCGCGATCGAAGACGAGGACGTGAAGCTCCGCGACGCCTATGGCCGCAACAAGTTCGGTCAAAGCTGTCTGCTCGCGCGGCGGTTGGTGGAAGCCGGCGTGCGGTTCGTCACGATCACCGACGGCGGCTGGGACACGCACGCGAACAACTTCAAATCGCTCCGCGATTCGCGGGTCCCGCCGGTGGACAAAGCCCTGCCGCAGTTGCTGGCGGACCTGGAACAACGCGGCCTGCTGGGCAACACGCTGGTCTGCTGGCTCAGCGACTTTGGCCGTACCCCTAAAGTGAATTCGGCGAGCGGCCGCGACCATTGGGCGACCGCTGGATTCGCGTTGATGGCCGGAGCCGGCGTTCCCGGCGGCATGGTGCTTGGCGCGACCGACGACGAAGGCGGTTTTGTGACGAAGGACGAATACGGCAGCGAAGACTTGGCCGCCACGGTCTACACGAAGCTCGGGATCCCCGTTGAACTGATTGCCAAGAGCCAGGACGGTCGGCCGATCCGTCTAATCGAGGGCAATCCGATCAAGGAATGGTGCTAAGAGAGGCGGAGTGCGGAATGCGGAGTGCGGAACGCGGAATGAGTGCGGAACGCGGAACGCGGAACGCGGAATGAGTGCGGAATGCGGAGTGCGTGTTGACTGCCTACTGCCTACTGCCGACTGACCGCTGACTTCGGAGGCAGGTAAGCTGTGCTCGATCTGTTACTCGCCAGCACGTCGCGGTATCGGCGGGAATTGCTCGAACGGCTCGGATTGCCGTTTCGTTGTTGTCCGCCAGCGGTGGATGAGGAACCGTTCAAACGGCTTGGCTTGGAACCGCGCGAGTTGGCCGAACGACTAGCGCGGGAAAAGGCGTTGAGCTTGGCGGATCGCGAGCCGTCGGCGACGATTATCGGCAGCGACCAGGTCGCGGCGGTGGACCGCGACATCTTGGGAAAGCCGGGCACGGCTGAAAACGCGGTCGATCAATTGGCTCGACTGGCGGGCCGCGAGCATCTGTTGTTGACCGTCGTGGCCGTCTGGCATCGAGGGCGGTTGTGGGAACACACCGAGGTGGCACGTCTGTCGATGCGGCCATTGAACCGCGAGGAACTCGCCCGTTATGTCGCCGCTGATTCGCCCTTGGATTGCGCGGGCGCGTACAAGCTGGAAAAACGCGGCGTGAGCTTATTCTCGGCGATCGACTGCGCGGACCATTCGGCGATCACCGGCTTGCCGCTGATTGCGTTGACCGGCCACCTCCGAGCGCTCGGTTACGCGATCCCGTAGTCGCAGTCCCGCCTCCTCATCAGCCGAACCGCGCCAGCGGCCGGTTCTCCTCATCAGCCGAACCGCGCCAGCGGCCGGTTCGCGGGCGGACTCCACGGCGCCACGCCATTCAGCGCCTTCGGTTTGCTGGGAAACGAGCGGAGCGGCGTGAGCCGCCCGGCCCATCGAGCCGCTCGATGTGCATCATGAACCGCTCCGTCGGCTCGATCGTTTTGGCACCGGGTCGACACGTTTTCGCACCGCTACCGGGCAGCTTACGCCGCTCCGCTAAAACGTTCACCGCCGAGGAAGCGATCTCGAGTTGCAGCCGAGCCAGCGGCGGCGGCGGGTCCGCAAACGAATGGGCGTTTCCATTGGTGGCCGCTCCCACTTATTCCCGCCGTTAACGGTACGGGGCGAGCGGCGTGTCGATCATTTGCGCAACTTGGTAGAACGCCGGCCCGTTGATGGAAATGAACGCTGGGGCAAAGTCGCAGACCACTCCGTGGTCCGCTGCCGGGTTTCCACAGTAGAAAGGGAGCAGATAGGTGCCAGGCACGAATGGCACTGCCGGTTGTCACGTAAGGAGTTACACGGCGGCGCGGTCGGCGGTCGTTCGTCGTGGTTCGGTCATGAGTTTTAGGACTTTCGGCCGGCGTTTATTGACGCGTGGTTCGTTGCGGCCCGGGCGGTTACCGACTTGCATTGTCAACTGATGGGTTCGGAGCAGTTCCCGCACGCGGTGCCCCCAATCTTGGACGACGTTGGCAAGCCACAGATTTCCGATCATCTGCAGCGTGGCGGTCAGGCTCAGGGAGCGGCAGCGGCGCTCGCTCTTCATGGCCGTTCGCAGCATCGACTCGCGCAGGAGGTTGTAGGCCAGCAGGCAGGACCACAGTTCCGTACGCACCATCTCGGGAGTTTTGGCGCGGAGGATGTCCATCCCCAGAGTGTCTTTGATCGCCCGTAAATCCAATTCCACGCGCGAGCGACCGCGTTAGATGCCGGCCAGCCATTGCGCGTCATACTGGCGGTGATCCAACTGAGTGGTGGCGAGCGTGATCTTTTCGGTCCGTTGGCCGGGCTGTTCGTTCACCGATTCGACCAACCGCACTTCGAGCTTCTCGGGCATCGTGCCAGGCACTTTTTCCCTGCGTCTCCGTTTCCGGCCACGCACGCGAAAAGAGGGGGGAGGGCTTCTGACGCGGGCCGGCAGGATTCGCCTGTTTGATGGTGACATGGCTCCGTTGGCGCAGCGGCAACGCTCGTGCGCCGCTGTTGATTCTCTTCGTCCACAAATCCACGTTGCTCGGTCTGGCGGCGCGCGGCGTCGAACTGGCTACGGTCCCCATGGATAGCGAAAAATTGCTCCATCGGCTGTAGATGTGGCACACTGCGTCGGCCGGCTCTATTTTTGATGATCGAAGCCAGCTCGTGTGACCCCACGACGCCGTGTCGGATAAAC
>JBIKVL010000169.1:0-7402 GCA_044356875.1 Pirellulaceae bacterium
CCCCGCACGGGCGAGTTCTTCGCGGCGTTGGGCGTGGACAGCTTGACGCGGCTGACCGAACGCAAATCCTTCAGATCGATCGTCAGAAGTTTCGGCGTGGCGCCGTCTGGCGCGCTCATCCAGAACGTCGTCGGATCGCGGTCGATCGCCATCAATGGGTTGTGGTCGATCGCCGTGTCGCTGGCCCGCGCGCCGGCCGGCAATTCGCCGGTCATCGCGGTGCCTTCGAACAAGCCGGTGTGCGGTCCCGTCTCCATCAGCTTCACTTGCACTTGATCGCCGCTGTCGGCTGACAGCTTTACGATCACTTCGTCGGGGTCGTTGTTGAGGTCGCGATCTGGATCGCGAACCCGCAGATAAACCGTGTTGCCCGGCTTGATCTGGTTTTCGGGACGGAACTGCGAGACCCGCTTGTCGCCTTCGTCCTCGGCTGCCTTCGCTTCGTCTTCGAGCTGTTGGCTGAACGAGCGCGCCGCTTTGTCGACGATCTTGCTGCTGGAAACATCCAGCCGTCCGTCGGCGGCGACGCGGATTTCCACGTCCGACAACGGCACGTTGCGGAACTCGGATTTGAACTCGGCCGGATAATCGCACTTGATCGTGTCGCGGCCGCTCAGCTGCAGCACGGAGTCGTTCTTGGTGACGCTGCCGAGCCGCGTTTCCAGGTCGACGCGGAACAAACCTTTGCCCGCGCCCGAGCTGGTCAAGAAGATAATTTCGCTATCGCCTCCCGGCTCCGTGGTGACCTGCACGGGAATGCGATTGTGGCCGCGGCTGATTCCCAAATCGCTGTCATGCACAACGATCGAGAGCGGCTGTCCCGGCACGTGGCGGCGTTTGCTGTTGCGGCCGAGCCGACCGACCGTGCGGAGCAGATTGAGCTGGTCCATGTAGCGTTCTTCCGAACCGTAGACCTCGGCCAAGCCGAACAGGGCTTGGTTGGCGAGCTCGACGTTGGGAACGCGTTCGAGCACGCCGCGGAAGATGTCGCGGGCGTCTTCGCGGTCGCCGCGGCGGAAGGCGAGCACGCCGCGGAGGAATTCAGCCCGCACGACCACATCCGCCTCGGGATGGCGAGCCAGCCGCTCAAAGACCAACTCGGCCTGGTCGAACACCTTTTGGGCCAGGAACGTTTCACCCGTGCCGAATTCGGCTTCGATCGCCTGCGGCGTGTTCGGGTAACGGTTGACCACCGTCGTATATTCATTGCGGGCCACATCATACCGTTGGGCCTTGAAGAAGTTTTTCGCAAGCAGCAGTTGGACCCGCGCCTTGTTGGCGTCATCCACCTGCTTCGATTCGGCGTTCTTCACGATCCAGCCGCGGAGCAGTTCCTCGACGCGATCGTGGTTCTCGTCTCCGCCCGCCGCGATCAAGCGATCGCAGACGAAGGTCACGAGGTCGACCGGCAGTTCGGGAACATTCGTCGCGAACAGTTGTTGGTTCGCGGCGTAGGCGTCGAACGCCAACCGCTCGTCGCCCAAGCGCAGGTACAATGTGGCTTGGAAGAGCGGCGCGAGCGGACTGTTGTCGTCCAGCGTCAGTCCGACGGCGCCCATGCGGGCGTAGCTTTGCGTGACGACATCCCGGCCCGCCTTCTTTCGGGCTTCATCCACGTTCGGAATGTTGGCAAGCATACCCGAGGCGACCGTGGCGGCAGCGAGGTAATCCTTTCGTTCCAACGCCGCCATGGCGAACGGGGCCATGCGATCCCAGTCGTACCATTCGTTTCCGACCGCGCGGGTCGCTTCGCGATACGCGAGCAAGCGAGCCATCGGCGTGACCGTCGCGGGCGGGGCCGTTTCGAGGATCGCCAGGGCGGCGGCCGACGAGGCTGGTTCGGCTTGCAGGTCCCGGATCGCCGCCAGGACCTTCAGCTTCACGTCGTCCGTCGCCATCATGTTCGCGCGAATCGCGTCGTACCAAGTGCCGACGGTTTGCCAATCGATGTCCCAGATGCGGAACGGCCGCTCGTCCTGCCGCTTGCGGGCCTCGCGGAGCGCGGCATCGAAGGTCGCGAAATCGCCCGCCGCGAATGCGTCTTGCGCCTTCCACATGGCGTAGCGGCCATGGAAGTCGGTGTTCGGCTTTAGCAGGTCGGCGATCAGAGCGGCCCGCGGCGCGGGATCCTTGAGCTTCGCCAACAGCCGCGAGGCGCATTCCCGCGATTCGCCATGGAAGCGGTCGTGGTTGGTGTACAGCGTCCAGTACGCGACGGCTTCGTTCTCCAACTGCAGTTTCGCGAGCGTGTCGCCAATCGCCGACGCGTAGGTCGGGTCGGGCGCGAACTTCTTGGTCGCGCGCTGAATCCAGTCGAGCGCTTGCTTGGCGAGATTGGCGTCATTGCCGCGGTCCGCCGCGATCATCAGGCGCCGCCAGGAATCGGCGTTCGCGGTCTGCGGTTCGAACTTCATCAGATGCAGCGCCGACTCTTTGCAGACTTCCGGCGGGCTGTAATCGGTGGCCAGTTCCAAGTAGGCGACGGCCGCGTTGTAGTCCTGCGGGAAACGCTGGCACCACTGGCCCCAGACCATGCCCGACTTGGCGCGTTCGTTCGCCGGCCCGTAGTAGCGGTAATACTCAGCCTGCGTCGCGAGCAGGGCGCGGGCCAACCGATCGTTCAGCGTGTTGAAGGTGGCCGGCTGACGCAACTGTTCGCGAATCGCGCCACCGGGGCCATGCTGCGAATTGCGCTGTTCGATCCACGCCTTCACCAACGGATCCTGGTCGGCTTTGCCCAGCTCGGCGAGCGCAAACGCGGCCCGTTCCTTCAGATCCTTGTTCGCGCGGTTGTTTTGAATCCAGGTTCGCAGGGTTTCCCGAAAGTTCACATAGTGGATGTTGTCGCGGCGGGTCTTGAGCACGCGGGCCACGTCCGCCTTGAATTCATCGTCGGTGGCGGCGCTGCTGAGCAGCCAGTCGGCCGCCGTCGTGGTGTGGCCATCGTCGGTCGGCGACTGTTCCAGTTGCTCCCGCAGCAACTGCTTGGTCTTCGCGAGATCCTTGATCCGGTCGCGGCATAGCTCGAAGGCCAACACATACCGAAGATAGTAGGCGTGGTCCTTGTTCGCCGCTAGCGCTGCACGGAGGACACCCTCCGCCGCCGCAAGCTGCGCTGGTTCGGCGCCCACGTTTTGAACGTACAGCAACGCATTGCTGTTCGAGACGGCGTCGCTGGGCAGGAGCGCGGCGAGCATCGAGACGGCCCGCGCCTTGTCGCCGTCACGGAGCAGGGCGTTCGCGAGGTAGCTCTGGGCCAGAAAGCGGTCCGACCGAGTCGGATTCTTGGCGACATAGTCGTTGACGATCGGTTCGAGCTCGGCCGCTTTCGCGGCGGCTTGATACAGCCGCGTGATGTGCAGAAGGTGGTAGTACGGACTCTCGCCCAAGGCGCGGGCTTGTCGATAGTTCTCCGCCGCGTTGGCGTACTGGCCGATGTTCGAGTAGTTTTCTCCCATCAACGCGAACAATTCGCGCCGCCGCGCCGGTTCGGTCACGAGTCCTTTTTGCAGCATCTTCGCCGCGACGCCATTGGCTTTCGCCCATTGGCTCGCCCGGCGGAATTCGAGCATCGCTTGCCAGCCGGTGTGGGCGGCGAATTCGCCGACGGGAAGTTTGTCGACCAGCGTCTCGCCCATCTGCGCGGCCAGCACCATTTGGTCGGCGGAACCGATCGCCGATCGGATCGACATCGCCGTGACCGCGTACTTGCGTCCCGCCGGCGTCGGACCTTGACGGTTCCATACCGCTTCGCACGCTTCCGCCGCCCGAGGACGCTCATCCGCTTGCACCGACGCGTCCGCGGTCCGCATCTCCACCGCGACGCACTCGGCGGCTTGAGGGTAACGGGCGAGAAACTGCCGACCTGTCGCCGCGACATCCTTATTGCGGGAGAGCGCTTCCAGCCCATCAAGCAACTTGAGCATTACCGCCGCGTGCCGCTGATCGGAGGCATGGGCCGACACAAATTGCTGCGCGACCCGCACAAGGCCGTAAACGCGCCCGTGCTTGTGATAGAGATCGGCCAACTTCACCATCACCTCGGCCGCTTCGGGCGAGGTGTCTTTGTACTTGCCCAGTTCGGCTTCCAGTTTCGCCGCTTCCTGGTTGATCGCGTCGTCGGCCGGCGTGGTCGCGGGAGCCGCGGCGGCGGGAGCGGCCGCCGGCGCCTGGGCCGAAGCCGTCTGGTCTCCCGACCATAGGCCGCCGAGGACCAACGCCGTCCCGACAGGGTTCAACCAGCGGGTGGAAAATCGTCGCATCGCGTCTGCCTCCAAAAACAACCGCCCGCCGCAAGACGTGGCGGACAGCGATCAAGCAACTGACTGGGATTTCGCGTATTACCGGGGGGATTGGCTCGAAGTTCTCGGCCGATCCGTAGTTTTTCGAGCGGATCAGCGGGATACCGGATCAGCATGATCGCGGACCAGCCCGATCGTGCGAGCGCTGATCACGGCGATTCGGCGGCCGCCTTCGACAACGCTTCGGAAATCTTCTTGGCGTCGGCGGCCAGTGGGCTCTCCGGGAAATCGCCGATCAACTGGTCGAACCGCCGCTTCGCCTCGCCGCGTCGATCCATGCGGTACAAGCAGCGGCCGTAGTTGAACAGGATCACGTCGAGGAACTTCGCGTCCGGATGATCGTTCAGCACGGTTTCAAACGTGTCGATCGCGCGGGAGAAATCCTTCTGCTGATAGTAGTAGTTCGCCATCTTGGCGACCGCTTCGCCGACGCGTCCACTGTCCGGAAACTGGTCGTAAACCTTCTTATATTCCTGGAACGCCCGATCCTGCATCTGAGTGGCCGCGGCCGCCGTCGCCTCGGTCGCCAACTGCTCGTAGCATTCCGCGATGCCGAATTGGGCATCGCCCCGCAGTTGGCTCTTCGGCATGTTCGCGATCCGCGTGAAAATGCCGATCGCCCGATTCAGGTTGCCTTGCTTGCGGGCGACATCGCCCAACTGCAACAACGCGTCGTCGACGAATCCGCTGTTCGGGAATTCGTTCTGCAGACGCTGGCACATCGCCGCCGCCAGATCGAGTTGGTCGCGTTCGAAATAGATTCGCCACAGTTGAACGTAAGTTTGCTCGAGCAACCCGCCACCCAGTTTGCGGGCCTCCTCCATGATTTCCTCACAGACGGCCAACGCCTGTTCGTACTTTTCGTTCGACTTGTCCCGCAGTCCAAACTCCTTGTAGCGGTTCCCGATGTTCGTCAACGCGTCGGCCGTCTTGAGTTGGGTCTGGATCCGAAGTTCCTGGTCGGAGATTACCGCGCGAGTCACTCGCACCCCGCCGATGTGCCCTTCTAGGCAGCGAGCCACCGCCTGCACCTGGCGGGAACCGTCCCGCACGTGGACTTCATCCAGGTAGACAACTCGCAATTCATCTCCCGGCAGCGACTGCAGCGTGTCGTCGCCCGCCACCACCATGTCCGCCTTCACGAGCGAAACGGACGCTTGAAAAACGCCCGAGTGCAGCGAGTTGTCCGCAGGAGCCGCCACGCCGTTCGCGACGGCAGTGGTCGCCGCGCCGGCAGGGGCTCCGGCTGCAGGGGCTGCAGCGGCAGGGGCTGCAGCGGCAGGGGCTGCTGCTGCCCCGTTGGCCGGTTTCGGACTGGCCGGGCTTGGATTCGCGGTAGCCGGAGCGCCCGCGGCATTGGTTCCGCTTGTCGCATCGCCGGACGGCGGTCCAGTCGCTGGAGTTGGCGCCGGGACACTCTGCGCTGCCCGTGCCGCCGCGACGGCGTCGGTCAGCGGCGCTTCGACCAGCGTCACCTCAACGCGGTCGATCAACTTGAACTTGTCGAGCTTCGGTTGGCCCGCCTCGTCCGTCGCCACGTCCTGTCCTTTCGACAAGGCGGCGGCTGTCTCGGCCTCCAGTTCCTGATCCGTCTTTTGGCGATAGATTTCGACGGCCGCCACGATCTTGTCGGCTTCGTCGGAGACATCGCGATCGGCGTCGGTGACGCGAACATTCACGGTCTTGCCGAGCACAACGCCGCGGAGCGTTTCGGAAAACGCTCCGTCCGTAACCGCCACCAAGGCGTTGCCGACGACCTGCACCTCGCGGTCGACCGACTTGTTCAAGGTCTTGTCGGCCGTGTGCTCGTCGACATAGGTGACTTCGACCTTGTCGCCGCCCCGCACTTCCAAAGTGCCGTTACCCGGCTTGGCTTTTCCGAGTTGCGTTGGGATCGAACCAAGCACCAACCGGACGTTTCGGCCGACCGGGAAACAATCGCATGTCTCCTCGTCGCCGCTGGACACGCGGCACCGCACCCGCACCGCTTGACCCGGCTCCAGCACCGCTAAATCGGCGTCCTCGATCTTAACGAAGAAACGTTTGCCGGCTTCCAGCTTCACCGTCTGCGAATCGTCGCCCGACAACGTGGTGCCGACCCGCTCCAAGGCGGCGATCGCGCGGCTGTAGTGCGCCAATTGGAAGTGGCCCAAGCCGATGTAGTAGTAGGCTTCGTTCACCTCGGCGCTGACCGGAAACTTCTCAATCACGTCCCGCATCACCTGGAAGCATTTACCGTAGTTCCGGGCATGATACGAGCAGATTCCCATTTTCAGCGTCGCGGTCGCCCGCTGATCGTCATCGCGGTTGTCCTCGACCGCCACCTGCTCGAAGTGGGTACGGGCCCGATCATAAGAGCGATCCCGATCAAGGTAATAGTTGCCAAGGCGCAAATGCGCGTCGAAACGCAAACGGCTCTTGGGATAACGCTCAATGACCGACTTCCAAATCTCGATCGCCTTGGAGGCTTCGTCCGCCTCCAATCGAGCATCGCCCGCCTCCAGCAACTTCTTCGCCGCCCGATCCTCGACGATCGACCCGCGAGCGGCGGTACCGGCCACGTCCGCCTCGCCCTTCGCAGCCGTTTTCGCTTCTTGGGCAGTTGCCAGCGAACTGAGTGCCAGCGAACTGAGCGTGGCAGGAGCGGCGAGCAACGCCGACCCGAGGAACAGGGAACGACGCAGGCGAGCGAGACGGACATTCATCGGCAATACGCTCCGAAGCGGGCGGGGCGGAAGACATTTCACCACCGGCAACTCAATCAATCCGGCAAAGTTTATCCAACAATCAGAGTCGACGCCACGCATTCCGGACGCGACACTCGAAGAAATCGCGAGCCGAATGCCCTTACACCCAATTCGCGCGTTAGGACCCGTGCGCGAGAGACGTCCGTGACCGATGGCCGGTGGCAGCCAAACGACCGACCGACAGCGAAGCTGTACCGGCCCGCCATCCATGGCGAGGTTCGAGCGCGTTGCGGGAACGCGGTATCTGGGTGGGCGAATTCTTTAAGGAGGGCTTCGTCGAACACACACAGACAATCTCGGCAGACTTCTGTGCGAATCGGCCGGCCGCATCGCCATCCGGGATGCGGCCGGCCG
>JBIKVL010000171.1:0-7392 GCA_044356875.1 Pirellulaceae bacterium
CCACGATCGCCGCCTTCCAACGCAAGTTCATGACCGAGCTCGCCCGCGACGTGGGGCGGCATTTCTACGATTACGAATTCGCCGAGAATTTCGCTCGCGACTAGCCGCCTTGCAGGGCCTTGCGCAGGACCGGTTCGAAGATTTCGGCTTGGCGAAGGAAGCCAAGGTCGCTGGCGTGCGAGGCGTCGGTGGCGCCTTCGGTATCGTCGCCGTAAAGTTTGTCGCCGGGAATGTAATGCAAACCGGTGACGCCGTCCCGGAGCAGTCCCTCGTAGGCCGCCTTCAGCGCGGCATGGTTGTCGTCGTGGAACTTTTCCTTCGCGGGCGTGATCCAGCTATTGGTGAAGCGGCGATCCTCCACCAGCACGATCGGTGTCTTCGGCTTGGACTCTCGGAGCCGCTTCACGAGCGGCGCGCACTTCGCGGCGACTTCGGCGGGCTGCATGTTTGGCAGGCAATCGATCACGTAGGCGGCGGCGTCCAGTCGCACGAGATACTCCGCGACGGCGAGATCCATTTTGCCATTGCCTGAGAAGCCGAGATTGACCACGGGTCGATCGAGCTTCCGGCCGAGGATGGCCGTATGCACCATGCCCGGACGGCTGGCGCAAGCGCCGTGCGTGATGCTGGTCCCATAGAAGACGATCGGCGCGGGACGCGGCGCGAGCCCCGCGAAGCGGCTGTTCGGAGCGACCCCAATCCGCACGAATTCGACGCCGTTGTACAGCGGCAGATAAAGAGCGTACTCGCGTTCGCCCGGCGCCAGCCCAGCGATCAGCTGCGTGTTGACGACCTTGGCGGCCGGACGGGACACCTGGACCCACCGCCACCGCCCCTGGTCGTCGCGAGCGTAAAGATCGACGCCGCTCACGCCCGTCGCCGGCATATGGGGCATCGCCAGGCGATCGCTCCGCAGCTCGTAGTGGACATGGATCGTGGGTGAATCGGTGGAGAAACGCGCCATCATGCCGGCGCTGTCGCGGCTGAGGTTCCAGACGTTGGGAGTGACCTTGCCATCGGCCGACGACGGGAATCGGTCGTACCAACGCAGCCGCGGTTCGTCCGGAAGAATTCGGCCTTCCACACCCCAGCTCGACACGTCATGCCACGCGACTCCGTTCTCGACGACCGGCCCCGCCGGCTTCGCTTCGCCAGCCTTCGCTTCGCCAGCCTTGGTTTCGCTAGCCTTCGCTTCACCGGCCTTCGTTGTGGCTACGAGGGGTTCCGCCAGCAGCAGGCTCGCGGACAGTCCCAAGGCCAGCACCAGTCCCCGAGCGACTGCCCATGAAAGCCCGCGATCTCGTGACGCCGCCCGTGCCGCATTTTTGGCCGCATTTTGGGACTGGTCGGCGAGCGTTTCCGTGTTCGGCACGGTATCGGCGTTCAGCGGTTCGCAAGCGGAAGGACGCGATGGCATCGGCGAGATCCTCGGAGTTGGCGAATGGTTTGACGGGCGCTGAGACAGGTTGATGGCGACAAGGGTCGGCGAGCGGCCACGGCCTCAAGTTCTCCGCTCGGGGCCGGTTCGCGACGGCGGGAGATTGTAACGGAAGCCGCTGAGCCGATCAGCGTGCTGTCCCGCCATGAAGGGCGATAGGCAAAGCATTCGGGCGACCGTACGCTTTCCGTTTCCGGCAGGTGACTTGCCGTGGATGGTGGCCTCCATGGCAAGGCGGTTGAGCGTTCGTTCCAGGCGAAGGAGACGCGGCGATGGCGGTGGCGTTCATGCTGGCAATGGCGATGACTAGGGTGATGACTACGGCGATGACGAAAACGATGGCTCGATTCATGACACGAGCGGCGTTTGGGGCCGTATGGAGCGTGCTGGCGTTCTGGGGCCACTCGACGATCGCCGTGGCGGAAGGCGACGCGCCGCGATCACTCGATCCGCGATTGACCGTCACGTTGTTCGCCGCCGCGCCTGACATCGTGCATCCAATCTCCGTGGACTTCGATCCGGCGGGCCGGATGCTTGTCGTGGAGAGCCATACGCATTTCCGGCCGGCCGGCTATCAAGGACCGGCCACCGATCGGATCCGCGTGATCGAGGACACCGATGGCGACGGCCGCGCCGATCGATTCACAACGTTCCATGAGGGACTAACCCATATCATGGACTTGGCCGTGCATCGGGACGGCACGGTCTACGTGGCGACCCGAAACGCGGTGTGGCGACTGGTGGACGGCAATCGGGATGGAGTCGCGGACGACGCATCCCGGATCGTGTTCCTCGACACGCCCGGCAACTACCCGCACAACGGCCTGTCGGGTCTATGCTTTGACCACCGCGGCGATCTGTGGTTCGGCATGGGAGAAAACCTTGGAGCGGTTTACAAGCTGATCGGCGGTCCCCAGGCTGCCAGCAAGGCGAACCCCACGGCCGCAACGCCTGGCACGACTGCCGCCGCAACGCCCGCCGCAGCTAATACGGCCGACGCGCCTGCTGCCAATACCGCGTTGATGGGCGAAGGGGATGGCGGGCATGTGTTTTGGTGTCGCGCGGACGGGACCGGATTGCGGCGGGTGGCGACCGGCTTTTGGAATCCGTTCGGAAACTGCCGCGACATCTTCGGCCGAGTCTTCACGATCGACAACGATCCCGACTCGCGGCCTCCCTGCCGCATGCTGCACTTGCAGGAAGGCGCCGACTACGGATTCCAGTTCCGCTACGGGCGGAGCGGCCGGCATCCCTTCCAGGCGTGGAACGGCGAGCTGATGGGAACCTTGCCGATGATGACTGGCGTGGGCGAATCGCCATGCGAGATGGTGAGCTACGAATCGGATGGCTTGCCGTCGGAGTACTTGGGCGAGCTGCTGGTGACGGCTTGGGCGGACCATCGCGTCGAACGCTACACGCCGCGGCGGCGGGGCGCGTCGTGGGGCGCGGATCGCAAACCGTTCATTCAGGGCGGCAAAGACTTTCGTCCCGTCGGCCTGGCTGTCGCGCCGGATGGCTCGTTGTTCGTCAGCGATTGGGTGCTGCGCGATTACAACTTGCATGGCCGCGGAGCGCTCTGGCACGTGCGGGCGAAGGAATCAAGCCAGCCAGCACGACCAGTCCAGCCGGCGCGGCAAGCTCAGCCGGAGCGGCCCGACGAGCCGCTGGCGGCATTGTCGAGCCGCCATCGTCCGACGCGGGACGCGGCCGCGCGGCGGCTGGCGACGGATGGAGTGGGACGCGCGGCGCTCGCACGACAACTCCAGGAAAACAGCGACATCCGCGTTCGGGCGTCCGCCGTGGACGCGCTCGTGGCGGTCGACGCCGTCGAACTCGACTTGGCGGCGTTCGCGCGCTCCGAATCGAATGCGAACCTGTTGGAAATGGCGGTGGCGGCGCTCGCGGCGCGCGGCGGTGACACTCGGCCATTCCTCTCCGGTGGCCCCGACGCGAACGCGGCCGTCACCGTCGCCGCGATCGGCGGCTTGCGAACGGTGGTAGACCGTCCCCGCTTGATGGAACTGCTGAGCCACGGAGACCCGTTCGTCGCGCACGCGGCGATGCGACAGCTCGCGGCGCATCCCGATCTGCTTCCCAGCCCTCCCACCGCAGGCGCGAACGCACCAGGCGCGAACGCACCCGTTGACGAACCGGCGGACTCGCGGCAGGCGAGCGGCTTGCTGCTGGCGCACCGCGCGTCGGGCCGCATCGACTCGCGTCGCGGCTTGCCGGCATGGCTCGGATCACGCCACGCGGATGTTCGGTTGTTGGCGGCGAAATGGGTGGCCGACGAACGCATCGTGGAGGCGCGGCCCGCGGTCGCCGCGGCGCTCGCGCAGCCTCAGCAGAACGTCACGATGTTGCGGGCGCTACTCACCGCGCTCGGGCGGATTGACGACAAGGCGGTGAACGAGGGTCAGTTGGTCGGGTTGCTCAACGCCCAGGTGTCGGACATGCGTCAGCCGGCGGCGCTCCGGGCGTTGGCGTTGCAGGGCATTCCCGCGCGGCCGCAAGCCATTTCCCTCGATCGAATCCGCCAGCTCCTGTCGCAGCCGGACGCGGAACCGCAGCTCGAAGCGGCTCGGCTGCTCGCGGAATACTCAGAGCCCGGTCGTTTCGCGTTATTGAGCGAGTTGGCTCGGGACGCGGGGCGTTCGGAGGCGGTGCGGGCGACGGCGATCGCGGGGCTGGCGGACGAGTCGCCGGTGCGGGTCGTCGAGTTGCTGGAATTGGCGCGAGAAAATTCCGGCGCGCTGCGACGGGAGGCGCTGCGGGCGTTGAGCGGCGCGCCGCTGTCCGCCGAGCAGCGCACTGCGCTCGACCAACTAGCGGCGAAGGACGACACGATTCTCGACATCGTCCGCCGGTTGCGGGGCGAATCGTTCCGCGGTCCGCGGCCGGGCCCGCGCGATCTGGATGGCTGGCTGCGGTGGCTGGAAGGTCTCGCCGACGCGAACGCGGGGCGGCGCCTGTTCGCGCACACGAAGCTTGCTGGCTGCGTGCGCTGCCATCGCGTCGAGGGCCGCGGGGCGGAGATCGGTCCGGATCTCGGTCGGATTGGCGCCGTCGAGCGGCGCGGGTTGATCGAGTCGCTGGTGCAGCCGAGCACGAATGTGGCGCCGCACTTTCAAACCTGGGCCGTCGAGACCGAGGATGGCCGCGTGCGGAACGGAATGATCGTCCACACGCAGTTGGACGAGACGACGTACGTGAACGAGAAGGGCGAACCGTTCAAGGTGTTGGCGAACGAGTTGTCGGCGGCGCGTCCGCTGCCCACATCGCTCATGCCGGAAAACCTGCTCGACGCGTTCACCGACCAGGAGGTCCGCGACCTATTCGCGTACTTGACGGAACGGCGATAGGGTCACGTTCGCTGCCAGGGGTTCTGCCAGTCGCCCCAGTGGCTCAGGTAAAGCTGGAACGCTTCGCTACCCGAGGATCGCTCGACGACCCATTGTTTCGCTTCGACCACCCGTTGCTGCTCGTCGTCCAACGTCAGGTTCCCGAGCAGCACGGCCGTTCGGAGGAACACAAAGTAGGTATCCAGCACGTCGCAGCGGCAATAGTCGCTGATTTCCCCTAGCCGACCGGCTTCGTAAAGGTCTTGCACCATGTGGCCTTTGACGTCGATCTTGCCGGGCTTGCCGAGCAGATTCGCGGCGAGGTTCAGTCCGCCCGAGAACCGCGAGGCCCCAAAGTTGGTCAGCACGTCATTCAGGTCGAGGTGCGCGTCGATGTTGTAGCGGTTCCGCGGCTGGTCATAGGTCTTCGCGTTGACCTTGAACCAGCTTGCCAGGGAAATGCCGTAGCGGAACGCCGCCAGTTCGAGCAACGGCACGTCGAAAACGCGGCCGTTGAACGACACCAAAGTCGGCTCTTTGTAAACCTCCCACCCGCGCCAAAAGCGTTCGGTCAACACGTGCGACCGGAACTGGGGTTCGTCGAGCGACACGATATCGAGCAGTCGATAATCTTTCGCCACCTTCGCCACCACGATGGCGATCGGCAGTTGATACGTGTACGGAATAAAGTCGGAGCCGTTCGCCGCGAGCAGCTCGGCGCGGTATCGCCGCACCGCGTCGGCCGGTTCCAGGGAAAGCTCGGGGTAACGCAGCTTGGCGACCAGCCGCGCGTCCGCGACGCTCTCCACATCGAACACCAAATACTTGACGGGCGGCGGCGACGGCGGAGCGTTCGACATTGGAAGCCTGCACGGCGATGTGAGGGACAGAGCCTATTGGTCGGACGCGGCCGGTTTTTCGATCACCGCTGGCCGGTCCGGCCCTCGATCTCCGTTCCGCTCGGCGCCCCGTTCCCCGCGGTCGGTCGGTCGGTCGCCCCGTTCGCCGTTCCGCTCGCCGCGATCGGCACGCTCGCCGCGGTCAGCACGCTCGCCGACCAATTTCGCGGTGATCGGCGCGGTGCCGGGAACGACGAGCGGTCCGGGCGAGCTTTCGTCGATGATCCGTTTCAGTTCGGCGGCGTCGACGCATTCTACGTCGAGCAATCGTTTGGCGAGCGCTTCGAGGGCCGCTCCGCGAACATCGAGAATATGGCGCACCCGCTCGATGCCCTCGTCGATGATCCGTTTGACTTCCTGGTCGATTTCCCGCGCGGTCTGTTCGCTGTGCGAACGCAGCCGCTCTTCGCCGCCGGCGGCGGCCGCAAGGAACGCCGATTGGTTGCTTTCGCGATAGTTGACGCGCCCCAGGCGGCTCATGCCGAACTGCATCACCATGCCACGAGCCATATCGGTGCAGCGTTCCAGATCGTTCGAGGCGCCGGTCGAGATGTCGTTGAAGGTGATCTCTTCGGCGATGGTGCCGGCGAGCAGCACTTGAATACGGCTTTCGAGCTCGGATTGCGTGATCAGGTAGCGATCGCCTTCGGGCCGCTGCAGGGTGTAGCCGAGGGCGGCGATACCGCGGGGAATGATCGAGACTTTGTGGACCGGATCGGTGTTGGGCAAGCTGTAGGCGACGAGCGCGTGTCCCGCCTCGTGGTAGGCGACCCGCACTTTTTCATCGACATTCATCACGCGTTGCTTCTTTTCGAGTCCAGCCGTGACGCGTTCGACCCCCTCGTTGAATTCGGTCATGCCGACCGCCGTCTTTTCCTTGCGGGCGGCCAAGAGCGTGGCTTCGTTCACTAGATTGGCCAAGTCGGCGCCGACGAACCCGGGCGTTAAACCGGCGACTTCCTTCAGGTCGACAGTTGGGTCGAGCTTAACGCTTTTCACGTGGACTTTGAGGATCGCTTCGCGGCCGAGGATGTCGGGGCGATCGACCAGCACGTGGCGATCGAAGCGGCCCGGGCGGAGCAAGGCTGGGTCGAGCGTCTCGGGTCGGTTGGTCGCGGCCATCACGATGACGCCGTTGTTCGACCCAAAGCCGTCCATTTCGACAAGCAGCGCGTTGAGCGTTTGTTCGCGTTCGTCATGCCCGCCCATGATGCTGGTGCCGCGGCTCTTACCGAGCGCGTCGAGCTCGTCGATGAAGATGATGCACGGGGCCTTGGCTTCCGCTTGTTGGAACATGTCGCGGACGCGGGCGGCGCCGACGCCGACGAACATTTCGACGAAGTCCGAGCCGGACAGGCTGAAGAACGGCACGCCCGCCTCGCCGGCGATAGCCTTGGCAAGCAGCGTCTTGCCGGTGCCCGGCGGTCCCACCAAGAGCACGCCGCGGGGGATACGGCCGCCGAGTCGCTGGTACTTTTCCGCATTCCGCAGGAAGTCGACCACTTCCCGCACTTCCTCGACCGCTTCATCGATGCCCGCCACGTCGTTGAACGTCACGCCCAAATCCTCCTGGGCGTAAAGTTTTCCTTTGCTGCGGCCAAACGACATCGGCGAGCCGACTCCACCGATGCGGCGCAGCATGAAGACGAATAGGAGAACGATAAGCACCGTGAGCATCAGGGCCGGGAAGTACTGGCGGACGAGGCTCGGCGGC
>JBIKVL010000170.1:0-7392 GCA_044356875.1 Pirellulaceae bacterium
CCAGCGTAATGTAGGTGGACAGCGAGTGGCGCTGGGGAGTACGGAGCCGGGAGCGGGGCCAATCACCCACCGGTTTCCACCTTGGCGCGGCTTGATCGAAAGCGAGGTGTGGATTTAACGATAGGCAGTATCGGTAAGGGAGCCTCGGGCAGCGTCGCCAGTTCGCCCTTTACGTGGCGGTCACGGTTCGCGGTTGACAACCGTCGCCGACCGCTTCCCACAAGTGGGTAACCCGCGATGGGACGCACGGCTCGAGGCTCGGGTGGTGGGCTCGGAAAGAGTCCCACACCAGTGACGAGAATCGTGAGGCGTCAGGACTGTGTCTAGCCCGTTGGTGGCTGGAAGCGATCCTGACGCCTTTTTCTATTTCAACGGGCATTGCGACGTCCGGGATTCACGATCCGTCCACTCGAGCAAACTCGACGTCGTATGTCTCTCCCAGCGCCGCTTGGAAGTAAGTTCCGCGCAACAGCCCACTAGCCGGATCGAGATTCAAGTCGTAGACACAGCCCGGATAATTGAAATCCCGCAGCTCGACCGTGAGATGCGCCGCGTCCCCATGGCTGTGCGCGGACGCTTTGCCAATCTGAATTGGGTTGGGGTTCAAATAGGCCGCCTTCACCTCGCCCCGCTCATCCACCGACTCCACCTTCAGCACATAATCCGCGTCCCGCCGCCGCCAGCGTCCAACCAGCTTCTGCAACGCCGGCAAGGAAAACTCGTCCGCTTTGTGTTCGCCGGAACGATTCGCCGCCGAGCCGCCCGCATCGGCGTCGACGGCTGCGCCCCCGTTTTTCGCCGGCGCAACGGCCCCGGCTTCCGCCGAACCGCCCGAAGGCCCCGGACGACGATTCCGGAACTGCTGCGAATCCGGCATCCAGACCAGCACGGCGACCGCCATAGCCACTAAGCCGACGCCACCGACCAGCCACCAGGAAAACGAAGCGGGCTTCTTTCGCGGGTAACTGTTCATGGCTTGATCGCTTCCACCGCGATCCGTTGCAACTCGCGACGCATTTCGGACGCGTCGCCATTCTTCAAGCCGACCCGCTGGATCAGCAGAATGACGAAGTAGCCGCGCTGCGGATCGATCCAACCTTGGGTCCCGAAGGCGCCCCCATGCCCATAGGTGCCCGGCGACAACATCGCGGTCACATCCTGCGGTTGGCGAACGACCGCCCAGCCAAAGCCGAATCCCATCCCCGGCACGAACCCGCAGGCGAGATCGCCCGTTTGCACTTTCGTCATCGCCGCCAGCGATTCCCCCGACACGATTTTGGCGTCGCCGAGCCGGCCGCCCGCCAACATCGCTTGATACAGCCGCGCCAAATCGCCGCCCGTCGAATAGAGACCGCCGGCGGGAATCGGATGACGGGCGCCAACCGTCGGTCCAATCAACAGTTTGGCCGGCTCGACGAGCTGTCCGTCTTTCGCGTCATAAACCGCCGCGACTCGCGGTAGCCGATCGGCGGGCGGATAGAAAAACGTGTCGGTCATCCCGAGCGGTTTGAAAATCCGCCGCTCGATGAACACTTCGAACGGCTCGCCCGACAACGATTCGACAATCCTTCCCAAGGCGTCGATCCCAGCGTTGCAGTAGGCCCACTTGGCGCCTGGCTCGAAGTCGAGCGGCTGTTGCGAACTGACCAAGACAGCCTCGGCGAGCGACAGATGGCGCCGTCCATACAGATCGCCAACGCCAGCCGGAAAACCGCCCGGCAAGCCCGAGGTGTGCGTCATCAGATCGCGGACCGTGATCGGCCGCGCCGGCCGTTTCAACGTCGTGACGCCGTCCGCCTTCGACGCCACCAGCAACTGTCCCGTGAACTCGGGCAGATACTTCTCCACCGGCGCGTCCACCGAAACTTTGCCTTCGTCCACCAACATCATCACCGCCAACGCCGTGATCGGCTTCGTCATCGAGGCGATTCGGAAGAGCGTGTCCGGCGCCATCGGACGCTGCTGGGCGATGTTCGCCATCCCTACCGCTTCAAAACTGGCGATGCCTTTTTCGTTCCCCACGACGGTCACGACGCCGGCGAGTTGCTTTTGATCGACAAAGGCCTGCATGCGCGCTCGCAAGGCCGACAGCTTCCCCGCGTCGAATTCGGCTGCGTCCACCGACCTTCCGCGGCCCGCGAGCACAAGCCCCGCGAGAACAAACGTTGCCAGAACAAACCCGGCAAGCGAAAGCCCGACTCGTTCGAGCCCCGCCTTTCGCCCCGCGCCGAGCCGCGCCATTCGCCCCGCGCCGAGCCGCGCACATCGCCGCGTGCCGAGCCGCGTGCTATGCGGGGTCCGACCACACCTGGCCGCCCCGCGTTCAACCACTTCCGCCACGTTTCCGGTGGATCCCGTCACGCTCTTCATACGTCCGCCTCATCGCTTAATACCGTGCAACCCTTCCATCCACGGACTGGTCCGGCCGCGAAAGCTTGAAACCCGACCGCGGCGGCGGATATGCTAGCACTTTCCCGCCCGACAACTATCTCCCGCCCTTGGGAAATCGCCATGCGCCGTTGTTCCCGCCCGAAACACGCCTCGCTCGCCCTGTTCGCCGTGGCGCTCGCGACCGCCATCGTCCTTGGCCACGCGCTGGCGATCGGCGTCGTCGCCCAGGAAACCGCCACCGCCGAGAAAACTACCGCCACGACCGAACCGCTTCACGAGCGCATCGATCGGCTAATTGAAGCCCGCCATCAGGGACCGGCCAGCGAGCTGACGACGGACGCCGAGTTTCTCCGCCGCGTGTCGCTCGATTTGATTGGCCGGATCCCGCGGGCCGACGAAGTCCGGGCGTTTCTGGCGGACGCCTCCGCGGATAAACGTGGCCAAGCGATCGACCGGCTGTTGGCGTCCCCCGAGCATCCCGCGCGGATGGCCGACTTCCTGCACGTGATGTTGATGGAACGCCAAGGGGACGCGCCCGAATGGCGAAAGTATCTTGCGGACTCGGTCGCCGCCAACAAGCCGTGGGACAAAATGGTCCGCGACATGATTCACGCCGATGCGGCCGACGAGAGTCTCCGCGGCGCGGCGTTCTTCTTCACCAAGCGGTTGGAGAACTACGGACAGAATCCCGTGGACGTTCCGGGCATGGTGCGCGACGTCGGCCGGCTGTTCCTGGGCGTCGACGTTCAATGCGCCCAGTGCCACGACCATCTGTTCGTGAAGGATTACACGCAGGACTACTACCAGGGGCTGTTCGCGTTCGTCGGCCAAGCCCAAATCCGCCGCGACGTGAAGTTCCCCGCGCTGGCCGAAACGCCGCTCAAAAAGAAAGTCGAATTCACCTCGGTGTTCGTCAAAGAGCCGCGCGTGATCGGGCCGAAACTGCCGGGCGGGAAGGAATTCGAAGTGCCGGAGATGAAGCCGGACGAACAGTTCGAAGTGCCGCCCGACCGCAAGACGAACTTCCCGGGCGTGCCGCGATTCAGCACGCTGAAGCTGCTCGCCGAACAACTGCCGACCGCCGAGAACCGCGCCTTCGCCCGCAACATGGCCAATCGACTCTGGTGGCTCGCCATGGGACGCGGACTCGTCCATCCGCTCGACCTGCACCATTCCGACAACCCGGCCTCGCATCCAGAAGTGCTCGAACTGCTCGCGGCCGAATTCACGGCCCGCCAATTCGATATCCGCTGGCTGCTCGGCGAACTCACCCGCACCCGCGCCTATCAACGCTCGTCGCGGATCCCCGCGGACGTCGCGCCCGACAGCGTTCCCGAAGACAGCTATCGCACCGCGCTGGAAAAGCCGCTCTCCTCGGAACAATGGGCCGCTAGCGTCGCCGAAGCGGCCGGCGTCGCCGCTCGCGAACGCCAATCGGCCGAGGCTTGGGAGAAGCTCCGCGAACGCTTCGCCAAGGCGTTCGCCAATCCGCCCAAGGAGCCTGAAACCGAGTTCGCTCCCAGCGTCAAAGCGGCTCTATTCCTGATGAACGATCCAGTGGTGCTGGGCTGGTTCCAACCCGCGAACGGCAATTTGTCCGAACGGCTCGCGGGCATCGCCGAATCCGACCGAGCGGTCGACGAGCTGTACGTGGCCGTGCTGTCGCGAACGCCCGACGCGGAAGAGCGCGCGGAGGCGGTCGAGATGTTGGCGAAGCATGCCGATAAGCGTTCCGCGGCGCTCGGCCGGCTGGCCTGGGCGCTGCTGACGAGCACCGAGTTTGGCGTCAACCACTAGAAACGAGGTCCGTTGTGACGTCCCCGCATCTCTGCCGTCCTTGGGAACACGCTTGGTCCCGCCGCCATTTCCTGGGAACAGCCGCCGCCGCGACCGCCGCCACGACCGCCGCGGCCGCCGGACTCGGACCCTGGCTCGACCCGGCCGTCGCGGGCCAAGTCGAACAGAAACGCAAGCAGGTGGTGTTCATCTGGTTGGACGGCGGCATGAGCCAACTGGAGAGCTGGGATCCGAAGCCGGGCACGCTCTTCGGCGGACCGTTTCGCGCGATCCCCACGTCGGTGCCCGGCGTCCACGTGAGTGAACTGCTGCCGAAGTCCGCGCGGCAGATGCATCACTTGGCGGTCGTCCGCAGCATCTGCACGAAAGACAATTCGCACTCGGCGGGTGTCGCCCGCATTCAACGCGGCGATCCGAAAAACCGCGGCGTGACGTATCCGTACTTCGGTTCCGCCGTCGCGAAACTGCTCGGCCCCGGGCCGTCCAACCTGCCGCCCTACGTGTGGATCAAGCCCGGCAGCGGCGGCTTTATCCATCAAGACGCCGGCTTCCTCGGACCGAAGTTCGGAGCGCTCGCGTTCGGCGACGGCAAGCCGCCCGAGAACATGCTCCGTCCAGAGATGCTCAGCGACGCCGACGATGACGAACGGAACGCGCTCCGCGCCGCCGCCAATCGCCGCTACGCGAACCGCCGCCGCCCCACGGTGAATGACGCGTCCAGCTATGTGTACGACACGGCGCGCACGCTGATGAAACGCCAAGATCTATTCGACACCTCCAAGTTCGATCCGAAGGACGTCGAACGCTACGGCACCCACGAACTCGGCCGCCACATGCTCCAGGCCCGCAAGATGCTCGAAGCCGGCGTGACGTTCGTCAAAGTCAACTCGTACGGTTGGGACACCCACGGCGACAACTTCAATGGCCATCTGAGCCTCGCTTGCCGCTTCGACCAGCCGTTCGCCGCCTTGATCGAAGACCTGGCCGCCCGCGAAATGCTTGACCACACCCTGGTGATCGCGATGAGCGAATTCGGACGCACGCCGCGGATCAACGGCCATGTTGGCCGCGACCACTGGCCCGAGGCGTGGTCGGTCGCCATGGCCGGCTGCGGGCTGAAACGCGGTGCTGTTATTGGCGAAACCAACGACGTTGGCACCTGGGTCAAGTCGCGGGAATTCGACATCGGGCATCTCTTCCACACTTGGTTCCGCTGCCTCGGGATCGATTCGAAAAAAGTGGAATACGACAACAAGGGCCAGCCGCTGCCGCTCGCCCACGACGATTGCGAGGTGATCCCGGAAGTGATCCAGGAAGTGATCGCCTAAGAGTCTGACATCGACCGCGTTTAGCGTTTAGAAAGCCTCCGCCATGGAACTCGCTCAGCTCAAGGCCCTGGAAGCCGACCCGCAGTTGCTCTGTGCCCGTTTTTCCCCCTGCGGCAAGTTTCTGCTCGGCGCCAGCTACGACGCCCGCGTACGCCGCTGGGACGCGACCGCCGAGGACTGGGCGGAAAAGCCCGCGATCGAAGGGCACGGCGGCTGGGTTACGGCATTGGCTTTCGCTGCCAGCGGCGAACGGCTCTTCTCGGGCGACTCATGGGGACAACTGCGCTGCGCGCCCTACGCGGCCGCCGACAAGCCCGCGCCGCTATGGTCCATCGCGGCCGCCCACGACGGCTGGCTGCGCGACATCGCCGTCTCTCCCGACGGCGCTCGGATCGCGACCTGTGGGATCGACAAACGCCTTCGAGTCTGGTCGGCCGCCGACGGCGCGAAGCAGCTCGATTTCGCCCTCGGCGACGGACCGGCCTTCGCGCCCCGCAACGGATCGCTCGACGGCGACGCCGCCTGCCTGCGGTTCACGCCCGACGGCAAGTCGCTGATTGTCGCCGACCTCAAAGGCCAAATTGAATTGTGGGAGCTGGACGGCTTGAAACGCGGTCGCAAGTTCGACGCCGGCGTGCTGTTCAAATACGACCGCCTCCAAGATGTCGGCGGCGTCCGGTGCCTCGCGACCGACGCCGAATTCAAGTGGCTGGCCGTTGGCGGCACCATCCCGAAGAACGGCGGCTCGGTCACGGGCGTTCCAACGGCGCTGGTGTTCGATTTCGCGACAGGCGAACTAAAACATACGCTCAGCTTTGGCCAGACGAACGACTGTTATGTGTCGGACCTCGCCTTCCATCCCCGCGGTTTTCTTGTCGTGACGACCTGTGGCACGCCGGGAAGCGGCCAACTGATCGTCCACAAACCGGGCGACAAAGACCCGTTGTTCACGACAAAGAAACTGGTCAACTGCCAGTCGGTCGCGTTGCATCCGGACGGGGAACGGCTAGCCGTCGTCGCCACCAACGCCGGCAGCAACGGCAACGGCCGTCCGCTGACGAAAGACGGGGCTTACGTCACGAACAAATCGCCGGTGGTGATTTGGAAAATACCCGCGTAAGGTCTTGAGGTTCCAGGAGCGTCGCCATGGGCTGGTCTTTCCGCAAATCGTTCAATTTCGGTCCGTTCCGCATGACGCTCGGCAAAACGGGCGTCTCGTATTCCGTTGGAGCGGGAGGCTTCCGCACGGGAATCAACTCGAAAGGACGCCCCTACACCAGCGTCACCATACCCGGCACCGGCCTGCGATACTCGAAAACCCACGGCACCCGCCAAAAGTAGACGCCGCGCCGAGAGCTGCCACGCCGAGAGCTGCCACGCCGAGAGCTGCCACGCCGAGGGCTGCCACGTCAAGGGCTGCCGCGATCGCTGGCTTATTCGCCAGCGTCCAGCATATACAGGTCATGCCTGCCATTGCGTTCGGAAACGTAGACGAGGTGGCGCGAATCGGGGTGCCAGCTCGCGTAGTCGTCCCGCTCGGGGTTGACGGTCAGCCGCTGGGAGTTCGAACCATCGGCTTGCATCACATAGATTTCGTAGTTGCCGTCCCGGCCGCTCGTGAACGCGATGCGGCGACCATCGGGAGAAAAACGCGGCCGGATGTCTTGTCGAGGATTTTCGGTGAGCCGCCGCACATCCGATCCGTCGGCCAACGCCACGTAAATCTCGTAGTTTCCGTGTCGTGTGGAGCCGAACACGAACCGCTTTCCATCCGGCGCGAAGCTGGGCCAGTTCGCATGGCCAGGGCCGTCGATGATCGTCCGTTTGTCGCCGCCTTGGCGATTGACCGCCATGATCGACTGTCGGTCGCGGTCGG
>JBIKVL010000172.1:0-7385 GCA_044356875.1 Pirellulaceae bacterium
AAACCGGCCGCTGGCGCGGCTCGGCTGATGGGGAAACCGGCCGATTCAATGCGCCGGCGCAACGCCAAAGGACGGTTTATCGCGCGGTTCATGCCGAGTCCGCCTAGAACCGGCCGCTGGCGCGGCTCGGCTGATGGGGGAACCGGCCGCTGGCGCGGCTCGGCTGATGGAGGTTATTGGCTCGGGGCGGCGTTCCACAGGCGGACCTCCGCGATCGGCAACGCGAAACCGGCGTTGTCCCTCAACAATGGGTGCATCAGGTCGCCGCGGTATTCCTTCTCCTCGGAAACCCGCAGGAAGTCGATCGAGTAGACGGCCACCGCAGGCGAACCGCCATCCACCGGCTCGCTCAAACGCGACTGGCTGAAGTCCAGTTTGATGGCCGCCGGCCGATCGTCGCGGTCCTCGGATTGGCCGGAGAATTCGAGCAACACGGTTTGGTCCGGCCGTCCTCCCGGAAACACAAACTCACGAACCTGACCCCGCAGCAAACTCTGCCCCTCCTGGCCCAAGACAGGGGCCCACCGAAGATACGCGGCCGCCACCATGCTCCGTTTGCCAGCCACCTTCAAGAGTCTTCGATACGCCTCCACTCGCGCCCGCAATGCGGAATCTTCGTCTGGGATCGCCGAGTCCATCTGGGCAGCCAACTGCTTCACTTCGGGTTCCACTTCCGCTGCCAGCCGCTCGACGCCGTAGTAGGTGATTTGGAAGGACCATCGTTCGTTGAACGAGGCCGTGATCGATTGCGTGTTCCGCTCGAGTCCCGACAAACGATTGGCCGTGGTATCCAATTCGGCCTTCAACTCCGCGCGCTGACGGCCATAGTCCGTCCTTAACCTTTGCAGTTCCCGCGATGAGCGCAGAAACACCACCAGCGCGGGAAAGCTCAAGGCCATCACCAGGTAGCTCACAAGCGCCGCCAGCGTTACCCAGCTGCACCAGTCCCGAGCGTCAAAGACGGCGGCCGTCCACCGCGTCATGCTCCGCTGAATGCCTTCCAACCGCTCGACGGTCGCTTGCACTTGTTCGAGCTTGGCGGCTTGGCTCGTTGGAGCCTTGAATGTCGGCTCCGCTGAACGACTGGGTTCCGTGGGATCCCACGGCGTGGCCAACTGCTCGATCCGGCGACGTTCCTCGGCCTTCAGCAAGGAGCTCTCCAGCAGCGATTGACGAGCGACCAGATAACCATGCCGGACGAGGCATGAAATCTCCAGTGGATCGAACCGGTCCAGATCAGTGCGGATCTGGCGGACCGAATGCACCAGTTCGCGGGCCAGGGCGCCGACCGCATCGGCGAGCCACCGCGAGATGTGGACGCGCAGCAGTTGTGGCCGGCCATCCTCGGCCGAACGCCTCGCCCATTCATACTCCAATTCGGCCACTCGCCGCATCAAAATATCGCTGGCCCGCACCGCCCGATGCCAGAATCGTTTGTAGTTCGCTCCGACCTTCCATACAAATGGCGATTCGGCGTCGCTAACAATGATCGCCGCCAAATCGAATCGGGTCCGCGCCCGGAGGTTCTGAATCTTGCGAATCCCCAAATTGTCATAAACGCCGCCATCGCTCAAGTATTCCGGCGACTGCAAGAATTGGCTCGCGTCCACCCGCAGTTGTTCATGCGTCACATACACCGGCGGGAATGCGGGTGGAAACGCGGACGAGGCGGTGACAGCGAGGGAAATGGGCACCAGACGGCAGTCGATGCGCTGCTCGCCGGCGTCGTCCAGGTCATCGTCCAGATATCGCCGTTCGAACTGCAAGCCATTGGCGGTGAACGCGCACATGTCGCCCGTTTTCATCGCGGTCGCCATCAAGAACAGCTCGGGACGAGTCGCGCCCTGCAAGGCGCCAAGCGGTTCTCCGCGAAACAGCGTGTCGTACTCGGCTTGCAGCAGTCGAGTTCGGTTCCAGCGATGCAAACCGCCGACCAACATCAGCACGGGGCTGAGCACTGTGGCCATGATCCAACGGCGGAAGACACGGCCACGCACGTCGCGCGACGCGAAGTTGACAATCTCTTGGGCCGCCGCATCGAACTGGCCGCTCGTATATCGTTCCCAGTTCTGCACCAAGTGCGCCGCGAGAATACTGCCGCCGGAAACCGAGCAGATGTGCGTCACGCCGTTGAGCAGGCCGGCATCCGCCAACAGTCGCACGAAACCAAGATGAAAGAGCGTCGCGCGGAATCCGCCTCCCGAAAAGGACAGGGCTATGCAATCCGCGCGTTCAGCCGCCATTTCCCGGGCAATCGACTCGACCACCGACTCAGCTTCCGCCTCAGTGGGCCCAGTGACGGATACGGTCCAGCGTCCCGGTTGCACTTCCCATAACGCCCGCCAATCGCTCGGCTCGCCGTCTTCCCGCAGCACGGTCCAACGAAACGCCGCATCATCCGCAGGTACGCGCGGATCGACACGCGCGTCGTCGTTCCATTCGCGCCAGCCACCTTCGGGCCGCGATCGCTGCTGTCGAAGCCGCGTCGCCACACCGCCAGCCAGCACGCGAAACAACTGGGAAATCCGATCGATGGCGCCAGGTTCCAACTCGCGGGGAACCAAGTACCGCACACACGTGAAGGCCACGGATCGACTCCCTTCTCTCCCGGCCGGCGCCTCCACGGAAGGAAGCGTCGCTTACTCCCTGGCGACGACGGGCCAATCGATGGCTTCGAGCACCGCGGCGGTCGCATTCGATTTATTCAGCACATAGAAGTGGATACCGGCAGCGCCTTCCGAACGAAGCTCGCGAACCTGCGCCACAGCATGTTCGACACCCACCTCGAATTGCCAGTCCGCGTCGTCACGCTCGGCCAACCGCCGCATGAAGCCATCCGGCAAACGAGATTTACAGAGCGAAGTGATGCGTTGAACTTGCGTTAGATTCGTGACTGGCAACAACCCGGGCACGATCGGCACGCGGATTCCCGCATGCTCACAGCGATCGCGGAAGCGAAAAAAATCGTCGTTGTCGTAGAACAACTGCGTGACCACGATGTCGGCCCCGCAATCGACCTTTCGCTTCAAGTTCTCCAGGTCCGACTCGGCACTCACCGCCTCCTGATGCACTTCCGGATAGCCCGCGACCGCGATGCCGAATTCCGGGAATTCGGCATGAATCAGCGCCACCAATTCACTGGCGTACTGAAACCCATCGGCCACGGCATGAAAGGCTGTCTGGCCACGCGGCGGATCCCCCCGCAAGGCTACGATATGATCGACGCCGGCATCCCGCGCCTGCTTCAGATATTGTCGCAAGTCGTCGATCGACGCGTTGACACAAGTTAGGTGCGAAGCAACCGGGATGTCAAAACGCCGCCGCACGGCCGCGACAATCTCCAGCGTCTTATCCCTGGTCGAACCACCCGCACCATAGGTGCAGGTGAAGAACCCAGGGCGAAACTCCATCAGTTTCGCCACATGCGTCCATAACGCCTGCTCGGCGTCAGCCGTTTTCGGCGGGAACAGTTCGAAGGAAATCCCAAACTTCCCCGGCCCGTAGAAAGACCGCAGAGAGGATGCACCGACCGCCTCCGAACGAACCATCATGACATCGATTTCCCGGAGCTACACAGTCTTCCAATGAACGAACCGTTACTTCTTCTGGAATACGAATTCGAGCGACTCGGGCGCTCGATGGTTGTACTTCGCGTCGAATTCGGCGTCGCTCATCACCAGCAGCATGATGGATTCGATCAGCGGCAGGATCCCGCCAAATCCACACGTGCCAAAGACAACGAGGATAGTGATGATGCCCGAAACCACGGATCCCAAATAGAAGTGGTGGATTCCCAGGCCGCCTAGCAGCAACCCCAAGATTCCGGCCACAACTTTGCTCTTGCCACGATGAGGACTGGAACCGTAGCCGCCGTAGGGATTCGACATTTTTGGGGAGCCTTCTGCGAAAGGGAGATTGGACGAGAAGAGGTTGTGAAGTCCGTAGAGACCGGAATTGGCGGAAGTATCACGGTCCGCGCCACGCCCGTCAAGGCTCAGGGGCGACGATGCGGAGCGTCTCCGCGGCATTCATGGTCGCGATTCGCAACGCGACCTTGCCCGTTTTACCAGCCACCGCGGCGTGGAAATCGGCAGGCCGCAGCACTCGCTGGGATTCCACATTGCTAATGAACATTCCCGGCCGCAATCCGGCGAGCCATGCGGACGAACCCTCGCGCACCTCGAGTACGACCACGCAGCCCGCCGGATCGAGCTCACCGATCCGCTCCTCAAATCGCGGAATCGCCGTCGCGAACTCGACCTTCATCCCCCGCCATTGCAGTTCCGGCAAGCGCGAGTATGGCGGTGGCCAGCCCCCCACGTACTTCTTGGACAGCAGGACTGGAACCTTCACGTTTTCCGCTGGCCGCCGAACCACGATCAGCGAAACCGTCGTGTCGGCGGGCAGACGGCTGACCTCACGAACCAAGTCGACGGCGTCGTGGACCGCAACGTCCGCGACATGCGTAATCACATCTCCCGGCCGAAGGTCGCTCCGCGACGCAGGAGTTCCCGGGACGATTTGCCGCACGAGCACTCCAGCGGCCCCTGGTTCCTGCCGACGGTTCAGCGGTAACAGCTCGGGCGCGATTCCCAGGAAGCCGTACTCAGCCTTCTTGCCAGCTTTCAGCGTCTCGACCGTTCGGCGGAAGAC
Source organism: Pirellulaceae bacterium (assembly GCA_044356875.1). Taxonomy (GTDB): domain Bacteria; phylum Planctomycetota; class Planctomycetia; order Pirellulales; family Pirellulaceae; genus CAIXSC01. The sequence continues at coordinate 4,654 of JBIKVL010000172.1, forward strand.
TTCGTCCACCGGAATCGCGAAACCGGCGTTGGCTTCATATCCCTCCAACGCTGCTAGCGCCGAGGTCAACCCCACCAACTCGCCACGCAGGTTCACCACTGCGCCGCCGCTGGTTCCCCATGACAACCTCATATCCAGTTGGAGCAGATTGCCGTATTCGTGCAAGGTTTCTCCGCGTCCCAAGCGCGACTCGTCTTCAGGCGTGCCTTGCGCATTGGCCACTTTCGCATCGGCGCCTTGAGCGGCCGCTCGTCCACCTTCGGGCCCGAGCGTTTGTCCGGCAGGCACGGCACGTCCTCCAGGCTCACCGAAGAAGTTCCGGTCGCGACGATACCGTTCGCGGTTCCCGCCATGAGGCGCCCGCCGCCCGATGTTGGAAAGAATTCCCCACGTGGCGCTCGGTTGGCCATCCCGGGCTGTCGCATACGGATTGCCCAATGCGACCAGGAACTGCCCCTTCCGTAAGCTCCTGCCGTCTCCCAGCGGAATCGGTTTCAGATCCTGAGCCGCGATTTTCAACACCGCCAGGTCCATCCAGGGGTCGGCCGCCAACAGCTCGGCGGCGAACGGTCGTTTGTTCGACCAAATCCAGTAGCGGTTGGCCGCCGGATCACCCAACAGATGGTAATTCGTCAAAATCAGACCGCCACGATCGATCACTACCCCCGAGCCAAACTCATGCGGCACGTACTCAGGGTCGTCTGGCGTCCGGTCACTGAAGAAAGCGGGCGTCGAATCAGCCCCGCGCACGTTCCCCCGTAATCGCTCGCGTGCGATCGCCACCACCGAGACTTCGGCAGCGGCAATCGCCCGGACAACGGCCGACTCCAGTGCCAATTCGGAGGCCATCGCGGGCGCGACCTCGGGGACCCTGTCAGGCGCGGCAGCCGGAGCCGCAGACTGAGCGGCTTCCTGGTTGGCTTCCTGGTTGGCTACCTGGTTGGCTTCCTGGTTGGCTTCCTGGTTGGCCTCGGGATTAGGAAATTCGTCAGGTTGCTGGGACAGCTGGCCGGGTTGCGTTTGGGGTTCAAGGGCATTCAACGGGGCTTCCGCGCGAACCGCGCGCGGCGGGGGATTAACCTCCTGCGCCATCGCATGGGACGGAAACACGACCGACTTGGCAAATCCAACAACGGCCCCCAGCCCAGCCACCACCAACAACGTCGCTGCGATCGCGAACTGGACCGCTGACAACTTGGCCGCTGCCGAATCGGATGTCACTTGCGAAGCGGTAGCCTCGAGCTGGGCGCGAGGAATGGCTCGCGGCCATTCCCCTCGCCGCGCATCGAGTGACTCAAGGCGTCTCGCGGTGGGCATGTCATCGAGTTCCTTGGACTATGATTGCCCCGCATCGCTCATTAGCTGCCGCGGCAGCATGGATCGATGAGCACGCTTCTTGGGCTTGGCCATCGCGACGGCGGCCGCGCCGTCGCGTCGATTCCGCGAATCACGCAAGCGGGCGTCCCGCTATCTGCACAGCACGAAGCCAGACCGACTAAGCCTCGCCTTCCGCGTCGGGAGACTCGTCATCCCCGCCCGCCTCTTCCTTTTCAACCGCCAGATTTGCTCCGAGCGACATGATCTTCTCCCGGATCTCCTCGGCGACGTTCGGATTCTCCTGCAGATAAGCGCGGGCCTTCTCTTTTCCCTGTCCCAAATAGACATCGCCATATTTGAACCAGGCGCCGCTGCGAATGACGATCTTTTGATTCATACCCAAATCAAGCAAGTCGCCTTCGTAGCTGATGCCGTTGGTATGCATCATGTCGAATTCGGCGACGCGGAACGGCGGCGCGACCTTGTTTTTCACCACCTTGCATTTGACCCGCTGCCCGACAACCTCCTCGCCATCCTTGAGCTGGCCGATGCGGCGGACATCGATCCGGCAGGAACTGTAGAACTTCAGTGCGCGGCCGCCGGGCGTCGTTTCCGGGCTGCCGAACATCACCCCGATCTTCTCGCGGATCTGGTTGATGAACACCACCGCCGTTTTGCTCTTCGCGATCGCCCCCGTCAACTTCCGCAACGATTGGCTCATCAACCGCGCCTGCAAACCGACGAACGCGTCGCCAATCTCCCCTTCCAATTCTTGCCGCGGCACCAGCGCCGCCACCGAGTCGATCACAATCACGTCGACGGCGTTTGACTTCACGAGCATCTCGGCGATCTGCATCGCCTCTTCGCCATGGTTCGGTTGGCTGACGAGCAACGTATCGAGCTGTACCCCAAGCTTCCTCGCCCAGCTCGGATCAAAAGCATGCTCGGCGTCAATGAACGCCGCCACGCCATTCGCCTTCTGCGCCTGGGCGACAATATGCAGAGCCAGCGTCGTCTTGCCGCTCGATTCGGGCCCGAAAACCTCGATGATCCTCCCGCGAGGAACTCCCTGGCCGCCAAGCGCGATGTCCATCGATAGGCAACCGGTGGGAATGCCTTGGATTTGCATCATCGCGTCTGCGCCCAGCGGCATGATGGCGCCTTCGCCAAACTGCTTCTCGATCTGCTGGATCGCGGTCCGCAAGTGCGGATTCTGCTCCAGCACCGACATCTTCGCCTCTTTCGATCCCTTGTCCTTCTTGCTCGTCCGTGTCGTCGTCTTTTCCATGGCTCGCTCTCCCTGCTGGTCTTGTGGGTTTTGGGCTACGTCCGATTTCGCGATAGAGGGCCGGAGGTCGATTGTGGTTCGGTTGTGGTCGGTTGTGGTCGGTTGTCAGTTGTCAGTTGTCAGTTGT
>JBIKVL010000173.1:0-7377 GCA_044356875.1 Pirellulaceae bacterium
ACGCCCGCGAACGCCGACAGCCCCTGGCCGCCAACAGTCAACAGGTCCACAGCCGTGGTCGTGCTCGAAGCGTCGGCCAGCGTCACCGAACCGCTCGAACGCCGCAGCGCCAACGACCCGCCCACTTGGAAAAACCCATTCACGCCGATCGCGAACGTGCCGCTCGCCTGCACCAGCGAACCGAGCTGCCCGTTCATATCGAGCGTCGGCGCGGCCGGAGCGCTCGAAACGCTCAACGGCAGGCTGGCCCAGTCGATCACTTGGCCCGTTGTGTCGGGACGGTTGATCTCGATCGCCAGATTCGTCGCGGACAGCGTCACGCCATCCAAGCCGGTCGCCGTCACCGTGCCAGCGCTCGCTTCAAGCGCATTCCAATAACGGCTGCCATCGCTGGCATCGGCCGCGAAGGCGTAGGACGCGTTCACGCCACCGAGGGTCAAACCGCGATCGACGGCGCCGTTCCGTACACCGGCGAAGCCACTCGCGTTCGCGAGACTTAAGGAAAGCAGTTCGACCGACTTCGCTTCGCCATTGGCGAGCACCACGTTTCCGAGCGACTTGCGGAACGTCGCTGTGCCAGTCGCATGGAAGAAGTCCGCCACGCCGAGAGTCATCGTGCCCGTGACGTAGGTTGACTCGCCGAGCGCGCCATCGATGTCGAGCGTCCGGGTCGAGCCGCCACCGGCAGCAACCACAAGCGGGTTGTCGCTGTAGTCGACCACGACGCGGCTGTCGTCGCCGTCGTTCACCACCAGGCCCAGGTTCGTGGCGGTGAGCGTCACGCCGTTGATCCCGGTCAACGTGGCCGAACCGGCGGTCGCGTCGAGGGTGGTCCACTGGCGATTGATGTCAAGCCGATCGGAAGCCAAGGCGAATGCGACATCGAGGTTGCTGAGCGTGACCCCCGCGGCATTGGATTCCCCCGCATTGACACCGGCGAAGCCCGACAAGCCGAGACCGCCGACCGTGAGCACGTCGGCCTCAACCGTCGTCCCGTTCGACAAATCCAGCGTCTCGATCGATACCGACAAGCTGACGTTGCCGTTGAGTGTGGCGTAGTTCGCGATCTTGAGCGCCGCGGTCGCCGTGATCTGGTAGGTCTCGTCCGCGAAATCGAGCGCAAGCGGCGAGCCGTCGCCAGTCGTGATGCTGACGGGCGACGTCGAGAGCTTCGCGGCAACCGTGGCGGCGGTTCCGCCGAGCGTGCCATCGGCCGTATTGAAAGCGACCGCGATGTTCGAAGCGGAGCCGGTTACGGAATCGGCAAGCACGGTCGCTGACGACGCGGTCGCTCGAACGGCCGTCCAGGTTCGCAAATCCGCGCCGCTCGCGCTGTCCTGCGGCGAGGCCAGCAGCAGGCCCAATTCAACGCCGGACAGCGAGAAGCCCGCCGCCGCCGGATTGCTCGCCGGTCCGTTCGCGCCGATGAAACCGGTCAGTCCACTGCCGCCGATCTTAAGCATGTCGGTCGCGACCGTCGTGTTGTCCGCCAACGTCAACGTGCCAGTGGTCTGTTCAAGTTCGATCGCGCCGCTGATGCTCACGGTGTCTCGAATCGCCAGTTCCACCGAACCGCCGATGCGACTGACGGCCTGGGCGAGCGCGATCGTCTGGGTAACGCCGCCGACAGTAATCGAGCGATTGATCGCCGCGCCGGTCGCGTTCCGCTGAACGTTAAGGGTGCCGGAGAGCGTCACGCCGTCGACGCCGGCCAGACCCGCCGCGGCGCTGGCGTCGAAGGCGTAGAGTCCCGTGGGCGAGACGTAGGCGGCAAGCTGGCCGTCCCGCAAGGAAATGCCGATATCGTCCGCCGCGCCAGCGCTGCGCGTATCGCCAATGAACCCTGAAACATTGGTCGCGCGCACGAGCAGTTCGCGCGAAGGCGCGGCGCCCGCGATCTCCATCGCGAAGGCGCCGGTGAGCGTGGTCAGCGGCGTGCCGAGGTCGAGCGTTCCGCCAACTCGCTTGACGAGGTCGCCGTTCGCAAAGGCGAGCGTCGTCGTGCTCGTTGGCGTCTCGATCGTCGTGTTGATGGCCGTGTTCAACGTGTTCACCTCGATCGCGGCAGTGCCCGCGAGCGTCAAACCCGTCACGCCCTGCAACGACGCGGCACCGGAAGCCTGCACGGCGTAACGGGCTTCCGAGTCACTCGGCGCTCGTTCGGCGATCAGGCCCACATTCACGTTCGATAGCTGAACGCCCTTCGAGGCATCGGTTCCCGAGCCAATTCCGACAAACGCCGAGCCATTGGTGACGCCCAGCGTCAGCCGTTGGGTCAAACCGTTGTCCGAGCGGGTGACGAGCACATCGCCGGACATCGTCGCGAAACCAGCGACGCTCACGGTGGCGGCGCCGCTGACATCGAGCAGACTGCCGCTGTCGCCTTCCATGTTCAGCGTGATCATGCTGCTGGCGCCCGTCTTGACGGTCAACGTGGTCGGATTGAAGTCGATCAGCGAACCGTCGCCAGCCGGTCGATTCACCGCCACGGCGAGGTTGGAAGCGGAGAGGTTGATGGCGGTGGAACCGGCGAACGACGCGCCGGTCGCGTTGGCCTTCATCGCGGTCCACACGCGGTTGTCGCCCGAGTCTTCCCGCGCGACCGCGACGCCGAAATCGAGCCCCGTGAGCGATAGGCCGACCGCTTCGCTCGTGCCGGCATTCGCGCCGGCGAACGCGTTCACGTTCGAACCGCCGATCGTTAGCACCTCGACAGGGTTATTAACGCTGCGACCGTCCGCCAGTACCAGGCTTTGAGACTTGCGTTCTACCGTGAAGCTGCCATCGACGGAGAAGAAGTCGGCGACTTCGACGGCACCCGAGTAGGTGAAGGTCGTGCCGCCGAAGTAGGTTCCGAGGAATTCGCCCAAGCGGTCGGCGACCACGGAGTTCGTGGGGGCGAATTGGAGTCCAGCGCCGGGCACCTGCTTCACGACGAGCTTGGCTTGATTGCTGCTGACGACGACGTCGAAGAAACGGTCTCCGGAGGGGAAAAGGAGACCATTCGCTTGGTCGAACTTGTCCGTGAACGACCCGGCGGTCGTCATGAAGATGAATTCGTCGCCCACGCTGGGAACGAAACCGTTCACCAGTTGGACTTGCAGCGTTCCGTCCAAAACGGTACTAGCCGTGACATTGACTTGGTCGTAGCCATCGATGTTGTTACCGCCCGGAGCATCACCGGGGACACGGCCGCCGATCTCGACAAGCAGTGGAGAACCCGGATCGGACGAAAGCGTTAGGTTTGAAACATTCTGCAGCTCGGTCGCCATCAACAACCGGGTTTCCAGCAATTCCCCCCTGAGCTTTCGGGCGCGCAGGGCATTTTGACGCCGAAGCCATTCGGCCGACGCCTTGACTCTCGAGGATGGCCTGAATCGGGCATTCCACCAGCGTTTCCAGGACGAGACAACCATCGATCGATGCTCCGGCAGGTTCATGACCCCACGAACGGATAGTCTGCAAGTTTCGAATTTTCCGACTATTCCGATAACCAAGTCATAAACTTGGCGTTTAACCACGTGTGGGTAAAGGGTGCCAAGGCCGAAACACACGTTATTTTTGAAAAAAAACTCAATTTCGTAATTCTCAGAGAAATTAATCGAACCACCCGAAAGATAAACCTGCTACTTCAGCCAGTTTATTGACCTAAATCTTTTCTGCGCAAGTAGATAGCGATTTTATGGTGGCGAACCAAAAAAGGCGATTTCCAGAGAGTTCACCGCCGAAGTGGCTAGATAACGCTGAAAAGTCCGCGCCAGAGCGCGGGAAAGTCAGCGAATCGCATGAGGCGTGCGGGTGGCTGGTCCGAGGAGCAGGCCGATCCAGCGGCCTAGAAGGAGCAGCGAGAAGCGAGTTCGGTGAGATGGGCCAGGCGACGAGCTAACTCGGACGTCAGCTGTCCGTCGCCTAGACGCCATGACCAATTGCCGGTCCCGACTCCGGGGACATTCATCCGCGCCGATGAATCAAGCCCCAGCAAATCCTGCATCGGGAAAATGGCCGTTCGGGCAGCCGACTTCGCCACCGCTTCCATCATCGTCCAAGCGATGTCCTGGCCGTCGCTGCCGAGATAGACGCGAACGCGATGCCCCACCTCGCCGCCCGCGTTGGCTTGATACCAGCCGTACGACGTGTCATTGTCGTGCGTTCCCGTGTAGGCCACGCAGTTCTCAGGGTAACTGTGCGGGCGGTGGTACTGCCCCAGATAGTCGTCGTCGAACCCGAATTGAAAAACCCGCATTCCCGGGAAACCGCAGGCGTCCCGCAACTCCAGCACCTCGGGTGTGATGAGCCCCAAATCTTCCGCGACGAGCGGGAGTTCGCCGAGTTCCTGTCGCAGCGTTTCAAACAAGGCGCGTCCCGGACCGGGTACCCAATGGCCTCCCACCGCCGTCTTCGCCGCCGCGTCCACTTCCCAATACGCTTCGAACCCGCGGAAGTGATCGAGGCGGATCAGATCGAACAGCTCTAGCGAATGCTTCAATCGATCACGCCACCAGGCGAAACCGTCTAGAGCCATCGCCGACCATCGATAGAGCGGGTTGCCCCACAATTGTCCATCCGCACTGAAGTAGTCAGGCGGCACGCCGGCGACGACCGTTCGGCGGCTGTCCGCATCGAGGAAAAACAGCGATTGGTGTTGCCAAACATCCGCGCTTTCGTACGCCACGAAAATCGGAATGTCGCCAAAGATCCGGACGCCTCGGCTGGCGGCATAGCGCCGGAGTTCCGCCCATTGTCGAGCGAAAAAGTACTGAGTCGTCCGAAGAAAGACGAGCTCCTTGGCCAAATCGTGCCGACATCGGTCGAGTGTCTCCGGATTGCGGCCCCGCAGATCGGCCGGCCATCGGTTCCACTCGTAACTGCCCGACGACTCGCCCAGGGCGGCGAACAAACAGTAGTCCTCCAGCCACTGGCGATTGGCGGCCACGAACCGCTCGTAGTCGTCCCTCTGAGAGGTGGTCGCGTCGCGGTGGAAAGCGGTCGCAGCGCGACGAAGAAGACGCAAGCGAACCGCGCGGCTCTCGCCCACGCCAATCCGCTCGGCAACTTCCAATTCCCTCGCGTAAAGTGCCGCCTCGATTAGTCCGTCGGCCACCAATCGTGCCGGACTGACCAACCATGGATTGCCCGCGAACGCGGAAAGGCTTGTATACGGCGAGTCTCCCGTCGCGGCCGGGACGAGAGGCAATACTTGCCAGTACCGCTGCTTGGCTTCCGCCAGGAAATCCACGAACGCTAGGGCGTCAGGCCCCAAATCTCCACTGTGGAGCGGGCCGGGCAGCGACGTGATATGCAGTAAAACGCCCGATGTGCGAGAGCGCGCGACCATGCGGCGAGCCGATTCCGGCCAAGCGACTAATCGGCGCCCGACCCAAACAAAATGTGTCCGGTTACTCCCACCAAGACCACGAGAATCGCGGTGAGACAAACCACTCCAAACAACGAGCTGGCCATCGGAACGATCCCCGGTGGTTGCAAACGACTTTTTCCGCCCTCGAACGCCTAAGAAACTAGCGGGGGAAGCCGTCGGCGGCAAGACGGTTATCCACCTCGGCATCCCGTTTTGACTATACCACCGCTTTTACGATCCTAGCGCTTTGAAGATCCTAGCGCTGTGACGATCCCAGCGCCCCGCCTCGAATTCTTCCCAACGACGGTCGTTACCCCGCCTGTACCTGAATTCGCCGCGGCTGGGCCCGCTGGATTTTCGGCAAGCGTACCGTCAACTCGCCGCGTTTGAATTCCGCGACGATACGGCTGGTGTCGATCGATTCGCCGATGGTGAAGGACCGATGGAAATCGCCAACTCCATACTCCTGCACGGCCAGAGCGCCCGGTTGCTGACGCGGCGCCACATGGCCATGGATCGTGAGTTGCCCGTCTTCGCAATGGACATCGAGTTGGCTTGGGGAGACGCCCGGGAGGTCGGCCAAAAGTATCAATTCGCTGTCCGTCTCCGCGATGTCGATGCGAGGGGAGAAGACGCCGGCCCTCGTTCTCTCGCGTCCGCGAACATCTTCGGCGCCGTGGTGTTGATGCGAGTCGCGCATAGCAATGGATCTCCGTATTGTCATTCAAAAGAATAGGATTGGACTTATAAAAACGCGGCTGTGGTTCCGACGATGACGGCAATGACACGGGCCACGAGCGGTGATTATCCGAACTTGATTTCGACTCGCCGGGGCCGGATCTCCGCGTGCTTGGGCAATTTCACCCGCAGAACGCCGTTCTGGAAACTCGCTTCGACCGCCGCGGCGTCGACGTCCACCGGCAGTTCCAATGTCCGCTGGAACTTGCCATAGGGTCGTTCCTGCCGATGCCAGACACCTTTCTCAACGACCGGTGGCTTGCGTTCGCCCCGCAAAGTCAGTTGCCGGCCAGTCACGAGCACCTCGACGTCGCCCGCCTCCAAACCAGGCAATTCGGATTCCACATAAATACTGTCCTCGTCGGCCCAGACGTTGACCGCCGGCGTCGTCGTCGCCGAGCTCGCTACGGGCCGACCGGCGGCTTGCCCGGCGGTCGACTTTCCCGCAGTCCCCTGCCCTGGAGATGCTGTTCCCGAAGCCGGATGCCCCGGTTCAACCGGCCAACGCAGCCCGGTTCGGCCGAACGCCTGCTGAAATTCGTTTTGCAGCCGCGCCAGCTCGCTTCGAAAATCAATCGATTCCCAACGCGCGTTCATGGTTCATTCCTCCTCATCGTTCCTAACAATACCGGCCCGAGATCTTTGTAATGGGTGAAGCCCGTCTTTGCCTTCCGCCAAGCGTGGCGTTTCATGCCCGACACCCCAGCAAGGCGTTCTCGAAAGGCGTTTACGCAAGACGTTCTCGCGAACACTCTGGCGGCAAACGGAACATAGACGTCGGTTAGTGCAACCCGCGTGCCAAGCTCCCTTCAAAGCTTGAATCCATCGGCATGACGAATGACGCAACCATCGAGCACCCATTCACTTACGATGCGGCGAATCGCCACACGGGAGGATTGCGAACCGGGACTGCTCCAAGGACCACAGGGGTGTTGACAAGCCATTTTGGCCTGCCAAGCCCATACACAGTCCGCTTCGCGCCCTTCGTCCCATCAAGCGGAGCGGCGTAAGCCGCCCGGTCCGCTATCCGCTCGATGCGAACGGCGAACCGACGCGGCGAATCGTCCCGCGTCGGCAAGGGCGCGGAACGCTTGCGCATCGCTACCGGGCGGCTTACGCCGCTCCGCTAAAAGCAATACCGTTCAGGTAGCGACAAGCCTCTTCGGTTCAATAGCTTGCGTGTGATGAAAAAGGGAAGGGTGGAGACACTCGGAATCACCCCAAGGCAAGAACAGTTGTCCCTGTTGGCCTAAGGCCAACCTCAACCGATTGTGTCGCTTCAG
>JBIKVL010000174.1:0-7354 GCA_044356875.1 Pirellulaceae bacterium
CATTTATGGAAAGCGGCACGACGGAATCCGGGAGCGCTGGATCGGTGTCGATCGCGGGCGACTCCGCCATGGGCTGCGGGGTTGGTCGCTGGCGCTGGCCGAAAGTGGCATGGGCGCCGTTCGCCGGCTTGCTGCTCTTGGTCTGCGGCGTTTACGCCAACAGTTTGCGGATTCCGTTTCTCTTGGACGACCGGCTGACGCTGGTCATGGAGCCGACGACGCATTCCTGGAGCAATGCCGCTCGATCCGCCTACGGCCGTCGGTTCGGAATGTTGACGTTCGCGGCGAATTATGCCTGGGGACGGACCGATGTGATCGGCTACCATGCCACGAACATCGCCATTCATTTATTGGCGGGATCTTGCCTGTGGGCCCTTGCCCGCCGACTGCTGCGAGTGCCGGGAATTCCGGTCGAACTGTCACGGGCCGCCGAGCCGTTGGCTTGGACTATCGCGGCGCTGTGGATGCTGCATCCCCTGCAAACCAATGCGGTGACTTATACCGTTCAGCGCTTCGAGTCGTTGGCGAGCCTGGGGATGTTGGCGGCGCTGTACGCGGTCGCCCGGCACGCCGCGACTGGGCGGAACACTGGCAGCGGGATTGTCTGGGGCGCGCTGGCGGTGGCGAGCGGTTGGATGGCGACACAATCGAAAGAGATTTCGATCGGTCTGCCGGTGCTCTCGGTGGCGCTCAGCCGGGCGTTCTTCGCCGATTCCTGGAAGGCTGTTTGGAGTCGGCAGGGATGGATACACGGGGGACTGGCGGTCGCGTCGGCCTTGTTGTTTTATCAATCCCGTTCAGCGTTCGTGGCAGGGTCGGCGGTCTCGGCCGGCTTTTCCGTCGCGGGTTTGACGCCCTGGATGTATTTGCGCAGCCAGCCGGCGGTGATCTTGCACTATCTGCGGCTGACGCTTTGGCCGGACGCGTTATGCCTTGATTACGGTTGGCCGGTCAGCGATTCGGCCGCGAGCGTTTACGGACTTGGGGCCGTGATCTTGGGCTTGCTGGTCGGCACGGCATACGCCTGTGTCCGCGCGCCGCGTCTGGGTTTTCTCGGTTTAGCGTTTTTTACGGTGCTAGCGCCCACCTCCAGTTTCGTGCCGATCGCCGACCTGGCGTTCGAGCACCGGATGTATTTGCCGCTGGCCTCGGTGCTCGCACTGCTGGTATTGTTGGGGTACGGGTTTTTGACTTTGGTGGAAAGACGTCTTGGTCGGAACAGCGGCAGACGTGACGACGCTTTGATGGAAAGGAACTTCTCCCTGGGAGAACAGGCGGATCGATCGCGGATAACGCGTCGCGCGCCCGTGGCGGGCGATTCGAGTTCCGCTACGAAGCCAGCCTTGGCGGCGACGCTTTTGGTAGCCGTGGTTATCGCGGGCCTGAGCTACCGCACCGTGGCTCGAAATGTCGAACTGGGCAATCCCGAGCTATTGTGGCGTCAATGCATCGAAATCAATCCGACGCACGTGCGTCCCCGAGTCAATTACATTGGTCAACTGATCGCGAAAGGGGACTTTGACAACGCGATTCGGGAGGGTCAGGAGGCGTTGCGATTGGGGGGGCATACGGCCGAAATCCATTCACAAATGGGCACGGTGTACATGAAGCAAGGCCGCTTGGCGGAAGCGGAACGATGCTTTCGAATGGCGACGGAGGCCGATCCGAATTATCCGATGGGCTGGTTTAACTGGGCGACACTCTGTTTTCAACAGTCGCGGCATGCGGATTCCATTCGGCTCTATCGGCGCGCGTTGGATGTGCACTCCGTGCATATCGAATCCTGGAGTGGCCTTGGCTGGTCGCTCGAATTGTCGGGAGACGCGCGGGAGGCGGCGCGTTGTTATCGTCAGGCGTTGAAGCTCGATCCGTCGTTGGTTGTGATCGCCACTCGTTTGGCGGATTTGCTGGCCACAAGCGACGATCCATCGTTGCGATCGCCGGTGGAGGCGTTGCGGATGATGGAATCGCTGGCGAAGCGTACGCGGGGCCGGAATCCCCATATTCTGGACACCTATGCCGCCGCGTTGGCTGCCAACGGCCGGAAATCAGAGGCAACGCGGGTGGCCCAGGCCGCGCTCAAACTGGCGCCGGACAAGGCGTTGCGAGTCCGGATTGAAAGTCGGCTGGAAGCTTATAAGGCTGAAAGGCCGGTTTTGAGCGAATCGGAAGGGGCTGGGCATGGACGGTGAAAGGGCGTGGTGGTGGCGGCGACGCGCTGCCGTTTACGCGGCACTTATCGTCTTGGGGGCGGTGCTACCCTATCTGAACGGCTTGGAAGCGCCGCTAACCTATGACGACGTCGAGCTGCTTGAAGAGAATGTCGACATGCGTTCGTTGTCCTCGGCCTGGGAAGGAGCGTGGCCGAGGAGATTCGCTTCGTTAACTTTCGCTGCCAATTATTCGTGGACGAAAACCAGCCTGAGGGGATACCATGCCACGAATATCGCCATCCATGCGGCGGCCGGCTTGTGCCTGTTGGCCTTGGCGGGCCGGATTCTGTCCGCGCCACGTTGTCCGGAATGGACCCGTGGCCGCGCGTTGGAGTTGGCCGCCGCCATCGCGATTCTGTGGGTGGTTCATCCGCTCCAAACGGAGAGCGTTACTTATGTGATTCAGCGTTTCGAGTCGTTGGCCGGCATGTTGATACTATTGACGCTGTGGCTGGTGGCCCGCTCTTGGGCGGCGACTGGCAGGCGAGCGTGGGTTTGGCTGGCTGCGGCGATGCTCGCCGCTTGGCTGGCTTTCCAGTCCAAGGAAACGGCCGTAGTCTTGCCGGCGCTAGTGGTGGCGATGGATCGCTGCTGTTTCGTCGGTAATTGGCGGGAAGTCCTGCGGCGCCAATGGGTGTTATACGCATTCCTCGCGGTCGGCGCCGCTTGGACTGTGGCCCACGCCGGCGTGATCGCGACGGACGAATCCGCTTCGGCGGGGTTGGGCATAGCGGCCTTGACACCGTGGCGTTATTTACGAAGTCAACCGGGCGTCATTTTGCACTATTTACGGTTGTCATTCGCGCCATTGGAGTTGTGTATTGACTATCGCTGGTCGGTAGCGGAATCGCCCTTTCAGATTTTTGGGCTGGGAGCCGTGATTTTGGCTTTGCTGGCGATCGCCGCCGTATGGCTCCGCCGCCAACCGCCGCTCGGATTTGTGGCCATCTCGTTCTTCATTCTGTTGGGCCCGACGTCAAGTTTCGTGCCGATCCTCGACTTGGCGGTCGAGCATCGGATGTATTTGCCTTTGGCGAGCGTTTTCGGGCTTGTCGTTGTCGGGGCGGCGTCGGTCGCGCGGACCTACGCGTCGCGGATAGGGGCGTCGTGGCCTATCGCGGTAGCATCGGGAGGATTGCTGGCCGTGGTCTTGGCCTTCGCGGTCCGCACCTATCACCGCAACGAGGACTACGCGGAACCGACCCGCCTATGGTCGCAACCACTGGCGCGAAATCCAGCGAATCTGAGGGCCCGCACCAACCTCGCGGCGCATCTTACGAAGCAAGGGAAGTATTCGGAAGCGCTCGAGCATCTGGCGGCCTTGGAACCGAGCATGCCGAACAACGCGCAGTTGCATAACCATTTTGGCATAATCCACCAAAAGCTTGGGCAACCAGGCGAGGCGATGCGACGATTCCATCAGGCGATAGGGGCCGACCCGCGGTTCTCGCCCGCCTTGTTCAATCTTGGTTCGATTCATTTCCAAACCGGCGAATGGGAACGTGCGGCCGAGTTTTTCCGCGCGGCGATCGCGGGGAACGCCCGTTCGGAAGAGGCCTGGGGAGCGTTGGGCTGGGCGTTGGAGAACAGCGGCGACGATCGCGAGGCCGTCGCCTGTTTTCGACGCGCCTTGGAGCTTGATCCGGGACTGATCGTGGTTCCTGTTCGGCTGGCGGATCTGCTGGCGACATCGCCATTTGCGGACGTGAGGGATCCGCCGCAGGCGTTGCGATTGAGCGAATCGCTAGCGCAGCGTACTCGTGGCCGCAATCGGTATGTGCTGGACACTCTGGCGGCCGCTTATGCCGCCAATGGCCGTTACGCCGATGCCATTAAAACGGCCAAGCGGGCTTTGCGTTTTCCCGGCGACCCGGCGAGCGACGCCCGGATTCGCGCTCGTTTGGAGGCGTATGAAGCCGGTAGGCCGGCTGTCAGGCAAGCTCAGGGGACGAATGCATGAAAGCCGCGACGGCGGATGGCACGGTCGAACCGACTCCAGATGAAGCGGTTCGTGACAACTCGGATGGCGACATTGCGGCACGGGCGTCGGCTGGTTGGTTCTCCAGGATGCCAACGCTGGTTGGCGGAGCGTTACTGATGGCGCTTGCGGTGGCCGTGTTCGCCAACGGACTGGCGGCGCCGTTTTATTTGGATGACAACGAGTCCCTGGAGCGGCGACCAGCGATCCGCACGCTGACGACCGCCTGGCGAACTCAGCCGACACGTCGAATCGGCACGTTGTCGTTCGCCTTGAATTACCGCTTCCATGGACTGGACGCTCGCGGGTTTCGCGCGGTGAACATCATGATCCATGGATGGGGCGCTTGCGTTTTGTTTGGTTTCGCGCGTCGAACCTTGTCGCTTCCGGGAATCCCACCGTTGTACTCGGCCCGAGCCAACGCCTTGGCGCTAGCGATCGCGGCCATTTGGCTCGTCCATCCGCTGCAAACAGGAGCGGTGACCTACGTTGTGCAGCGGTTTGAGTCCTTAATGGGGCTTTTCTTCCTATTCAGTTTGTACGGGTTGGCTCGGGGAGGCGGACCTCGGCCATCTTGGATATGGCTGTCGGCCAGCCTTGCCAGCTTGGCGCTGGCGGCTCAGACCAAGGAGATCACCGCCGTGTTTCCGATTGTGGCCTTGGCTTACGATCGGGCGTTTTTGGCCGATGGATGGCGGGAAACGCTGCGGCGGCGTTGGTGGTATCATTTGGCGACGATAGTTGTAACCGCGTGGATGGTCTACCAAATCCGCGGAGCGCTCGTGCCCGAACGCGCGGCGTCCGCAGGATTCGGCGTCGCGACCGTTACTCCCTGGGAATACCTGCGCAGCCAGGCCGGCGTCTTGGTGCATTATCTTTGGCTTTGCGTCTGGCCACGGACGCTCTGCCTGGACTATCGCTGGCCAGTCGCCCAAACGCCTTGGGAGATTTATCCGCAGGGCGCCTTCATCTTGGGTTTAGCCGCCGCGACCGCCTGGGCCGTGTTTCGCGTTCCCCGAGGGGGATTCCTCGGCGTTTGTTTTTTCGCGATTCTGGCTCCGACATCCAGTTTTATGCCGATCGCCGACCTAGCATTCGAGCACCGGATGTACTTGCCGCTGGCGTCCATCACCGCCTTGATCGTGCTGGGAGCCGTCGCCATCTCCTCTCGAGTGGCTCGAGCCGATGGCATCGCGCGTATAGCGCCACCATGGGCCAGTTTAAGGACGTTTCAGGCTGTTTTGGCCTGCGTCGTGCTCGTCGCCTTGTCCGCACGCACGGTCGCGCGTCATCGCGACTATGTCGACCCCGTGCGGATGTGGAGTTCCGTATTGGCCGTCAGCCCCTGGAACCCGCGGGCCCACCACCAGCTCGCGTTGCAGTTCGAACGGCGTGGGCAGCTTAAAGACGCCGAGCGTCACTTTCACGAAACGTTGCGGTATCGCCCCGATGCATGGTGGGTCGATATCGGACTTGGGAATCTTCGAATACGCGAGAGTCGACTTGAAGAAGCCGAGCAACACTTTCGCCGAGCCGCCCAAAGCAAGGCGGGGGTCGGCTTGGCCGCCGCCAATTTGGGCCGCTTACGTGAACGGGAGAAAAAATGGGACGAAGCGGTGACGTTTTATAATATGGCGGTCGCCCGCAATCCCGGCCACCTCGATATCTGGCTGGCGAAAGCCAACGCCCACGCGCAACTCCGCCAAGCCAAAGAGGCGGCGGCGGCTTATCAGCACGTGCTGGAACTCGATCCGCGATCCGCCGAAGCCAAAAGAGGACTCGCCCGCTGGAAGACGCGCGAACGGCCCGAGTCGGAGGGTTCACTCCAGGACAGTCAGACGAAATCTGGTGTCCGAGTGCGATAGGCGTCGCCATGCGGGCGTTCGGAGTGGCGAACCGCCGAACGCCCGCATGGTGAATCGCGCCCCGAGGCGTTCGCCGTGCCCAAGGTCCTAGTGCCATGGACCGGCGTTAAGCCTAAATGCGGTGCCATTGCGAGGCGATAAAGACTACGGCGGCGGTCCAGCAGCTTGTTCGTTCACGCTACGCGTGAAAACGGATTCTTCGTTCGTGATGACGCCGTTGAACGTGATGCAGTTGTCCGCTACGCCCGCCGGATCGTCGTTCGAGTCGCAACGTTGCGAGACGTGTAAAAACAAATGAGCGGATGGTAGGCGCGGCGCCACGCCATCCATCCGCCTTGAGTTCGCATTGGCGAGTCGCCAAGCGAAAGGATTGCCAGTTGACTACGTCGAGGGCAAGTTGACGCTGCGAGTGAAAACCGATTCCTCGTTCGTGATGACGCCGTTGAACGTGATGCAGTTGTCCGCCACGCCCGCCGGATCATCGTTCAGATCGCATTCGTCGGTGCCATCCAGATAGTTGAAGCCAGCCGTGTTCGCGTTGTGGCCGACCACGCCATCGATCGAGTAGCTCTCGTTGATGTCCTGGATGGCGCCCGCGACGTCGGACAGCTCGCTGATCACGGCATCGCGCACCGACGCGAGGCCTGTCAAGAGGCCAATCACCACCACGGTGGCGATCAGAACCAGTTCTGACGAGACGACGAAACCATCGGCGTCACGCCACAGCTTTCCAAACACTTTCATGCGTTCACTCCTGCTGCAAAGACAGATGAGAAATGCCACGAGTAACACCTCGTGGCCACTCGACAACGGCCGTTCGCCACGCGAACCGCTGTCCAAGTTGACTTTCCCGAGCATAAACACCCGCCAACGCCAGTTCTTCCAAAGAACAACAAAACTCGATGGCATTTGTGGCATATGGCCGCGAAAAGGCGGCATATCCCCTACAACCCGAATCGCCATTGCTGTGGGGGACCAGCCGCCGTCACTTCGAAGAAGGAGCCGCTTGGCGGCCGTGGAAGTGTGAATGCCAGATCGAAGAAGTATTGGCCGCTACGCTCCAAGCAGTCGGGCGGCGCTGTCGAGCAGCCGGTCGATGGCGAACGGCTTGCGGATGTAGTCGTCGATCCCCAGCAGTTCGGCGTATGCTTTGTGGCGGCTGCCCTCGTTCGCGGTGATCATGATGATCCGCATCGGCACGGGGCGAGAACGCCGCAGTTTCTCCAGCACCAGGAAGCCGATGCGTTTGGGCATCATCAAGTCCAGGATCAGCAGGTCCGGATTCTCCGTCTCGGCCA
>JBIKVL010000175.1:0-7310 GCA_044356875.1 Pirellulaceae bacterium
GTCCCGCACCAGCGCCGCGCCGCATTCGGGACAGTCTGTTGGAAAGCGATAGGCCGGCGGTTCGCCATGCCGCTCATGCGTTTCCACCCGGACGATATGCGGGATCACCTTTCCCGCCTTCTCGACCACCACGACGTCCCCTTCGCGAATATCCTTCCGCGCGATCTCGTCCGCGTTGTGGAGGCTCGCCCGACTCACCGTTGTGCCGGCCAGTTCAACCGGTTCTAGCTCCGCGACCGGCGTCACCGCGCCCGTCTTGCCCACTTGCACGGCGATCCGCAGGAGCCGCGTCGGCTTTTCATACTTTTCGAATTTATAGGCCACCACCCACCGCGGACTCTTCGAACGCGTGCCCAGCCGTTCCCGCTGATCGAAACGATTCACTTTCAGCACGAGACCGTCCACCTCGAAATCGAGCGAATGAAGGTCTTCGATCAACGCTTCGCAGTGCGCGAACATCGGCTCGAGGGACGGAAACAACGCGACTCGCGGCGTGGGCGGCAACCCCAAGCCGCGAATCTCGTCGAGAAAATCCAGGTGGTTGTCGGACTTCAATCCGTCGCAAACTCCCACCCCGTGGCAGAAAAACCGCAGTTCCCGTTCGGCGCAAATCCGCGAGTCCAACAGGCGGATCGTCCCCGCCGCCACATTGCGGGTGTTTTTGAACGGCGGCTCGCCACGGGCGGCCTGCCGCGCGTTGAGCCGGCCGAGCGCCGCGTTTTCCATGTAGATTTCACCCCGCACCTCCAACCGCCGAGGGGGGCTCGCGCCGGCCAGCTTCAACGGTATGTCGCGAATTGTCCGGACGTTGTGCGTGATGTCGTCGCCGATTTCACCGTTGCCTCGAGTCGCCGCTTGAACCAACCAGCCGTCCTCGTAGGTCAGTGAAACGGCCACGCCATCGATCTTAAGCTCGACCACCCAGGCGATCGGCTCCCCTTCAAGCTGCTTGGCAACGCCTTCGCAGTAAGCTCGCAACTCGGCCGCGCTGTAGGTGTTTTCGATCGACAGCATCGGGGCCCGATGACGGACCGATGCCAGGCTCTCGATCGGTTGATCGCCCAGCCGCAATGTTGGACTGTCGGCGGTCCGCAGTTCCGGGTGCGCGTCCTCCAACGACCGCAGCTCGGACAGCAGTTGGTCGTACTCCCGGTCGGTGATGGTCGGCGCCGCGTCCCGATAGTAGCGGCGGTCGTGCTCTTGAATCTCGGCCCGAAGACGCTGAACGCGGTCAGCGGCGGCGGCGGTGGCGTGCGGCATGGGTTTCGATAGCCCCACCCCGAACTGGCCGAAAAATCAGCCGCGGGGAGGGCAGGTTGGCAAGTTGCGGGGATACGGAGCGCGCTCGGCGGGCGGCGGCGGCGTTCCCGATGACTCCGACCAGGACCGCCGCTCGTCGTCCGAAGCATAGTAGCGAAGCCACTGCTCCGTGTCGTGCTCGATGTCCAAGAACCGCCAAACTTGGTAGTGATCGCGCACGTCGAACCGTTTTTCCTCGGCCGGCAACAGATCGCGGTAAAGGATCAAGTACAGCTGGCGGTCAGAAAGATGGTCCGTCCACTGCAACACGATCCGCCGCTGGTAGAGCCGCTCGATCGCCTGGCGCAACGCCGCCCGCAAACCTTCATCGCTCAATTCATCGGGATGCGGCAGGATCAACTCCGGGTCAAACCAACGGCTGATCCGCTCGATCGGCGCCCGTTCCCAAGCCAGGAGCGCCGCCAGGAATTCGTTCTCCGCCGCCGTTGTCAGCCGGCGGCTTTTCAACGGTGTCAGCGAATCATCCCAGTACGGTTCCAAGGCGTCCCGCAAGCGAGCGTTGACGAGCAATTGCTCGATGTCCGGTGGCGTCTGTGAGGGGTCGCGCGATCGCATGAAGTCGTTCACGGCTAGGGGAGGCTGGATGTCCAACCGGCGGCGGGTGCAGGACCGGCGTCGACGATGGAGTGTAGTTAGCCCAGATGCCGATCGCGACGCAAAACAGCAGTCGATTTATGGCTTTTTGTGTTCCACCGTAGAACGATTCCGCATGACCGTAAAAACCGGGGCGCGGAACGGACGCCGACAGAGGGCCGCTGCGGCGAGGAGTGCCCAAGTCGAAGCGACGAGCGGAATTGGCGAGCCAGATCCGCGAGCCAGATTGGCGAGCCAGATTGGCTACGGATTGTCCCCGAAATCCCACTGGGCGTGGAACTCTTCGAGGAAACGCTCGAGAAAAGCGTGCCGACTTTCCGCAAGTTCGCGGCCGCTCGCCGTCTGCATTCGATCCCGCAGTAGCAGCAGTTTTTCCTGGAAGTGGTTGACCGTCGGGCCGTCATTCCCGCGGTAAGCCGTGAAATCGACGTGCGGCTGTGGCGGCCGCGTCGGGTCATGCATCATCCGCCCCTTCGAGCCGCCATAGGCGAAGGCCCGCGCGACCCCGACCGCCCCGATGGCATCGAGCCGGTCGGCGTCCTGGACACAAGCCGCCTCCAAGCTTGGGGCCGGTGTGGCCACGCCGGCTCCTTTGAATGTCACGGCCGCGACAATCGCCACCACGCTGTCGACAAGCCCGGGATCCGCGCCCGCCGCCGTCAGCCACTCCCGAGCCGCTCGAGGACCTGCCTCCAAGTCTCCGCCATGAAACTTCCAGTCGGCGACATCGTGGAGCAGCGCCGCCAGTTCGCAAACGGCGACGTCCGCCCCTTCCCGCTTCGCCAACCAACGGGCAGTTCGCCACACCCGCCAGATATGCCACCAATCATGACCCGAGGCGTCAGCCGCTAACAAGCCGCGAATGTGCTCCGCGGCCCTGTCGATCAGGTCGGGAACCCCCATTTCACCACCTCCAGCCATCGCGCAGGCTGTCGTTCACGATGCAGCCCGTCGGCCAGTCGTTCGCGGCCAGTTTCACGAGGCATTCCGCTGCGAGCTTCCCCATGGCGTCGAGCGCGGTTTGATCGATCCCCCCGAGATGTGGGGCGAAAACGATATTGGGGAGCTCGCGCAACGGACTGTTCGTTGGCAGGGGCTCGATTTTGCACACATCCAGGCCAGCTCCGAACAGGTGTCCCGAACGCAAGGCGGCCGCTAACGCCTCTTCGTCGACGAGCCCGCCGCGGGCGGTGTTGATCAGCACTGAACCCTGTTTCATCCGCGCGAGCGCGGCGCCATTGATCAGATCCGTCGTGTCGGGAGTACACGGGAGGTGAAGGCTCACGATGTCGGCGGCGGCCAGCAGTTCGTCGAGCGACAACAGGCGAACGCCGTGAGCCGCCGCAAAGCGGCTGTCCGGCATGGGGTCGAAGGCGATGACATCCAGTCCCAGCCCCTGGCAGCGGGCCACCATCGCCTTGCCGATACGGCCGAGTCCGACCAGGCCGATCGTGTTGCCGGCGAGCCGGCGGGGGCAATCCCGCCGCCATAGCCCCTGGCGGATCTCCCGATCGCGGTTATGGGTGTCGCGGAAGACAGCGGTGAGCAAGGCGATCGCCTGTTCGGCAACGGAGTGCTCGTTGGTTCCGGGCGTGATGGCGACGGCTACGCCATGGGCGGTGGCGGCCGGGACGTCGATCGCGTCGTACCCCACGCCTACGCGAGCCACCGCGCGTAAGCGAGTATGGCTGAAAACTTCCTGCGTATACCGCTCGACGCTGGCCAGCGTGCAGTCCACGTTCTCCAGCTGCCGAACGAAGTCGACCGTGGGAAGGTGAACGCAATCGCCGTGGGCCAAAATGACTTCGAATCCGGCCGCATCCAAGACATCCCGCCAGGGACCACGGCCATCGGCGTAAACAACCGGTGTGACAAGGACGCGCGGCATCCGGCAACTCCTCTCGATCAAACCTCTGTTCGCGGAACCAACCAGTTTTTAGAGCGGCCCGAATTGTAGCAAAGGAACGACAATTCACGCGTCGGCCATTGGCAAGGCGGCTGGCGAGCGGGGCCAACAAGTCCCGCGACTGCCCTCCGCGGGCGCCTTGGCCCAGAATTTTTCACGAACGTAACACCAAATCCTCACGGAACTAACGCCAACCGAGAGGGCCGCCAAGCAGGGCCCCCCTTGCGAATCGACTCATGGTTCTTAGAATTCACGCCGAAGTTAGTAATCCACGAGGACGTCACCTGCGGCAACGTAAGTGACACTTCGAGGAGGAGCCCGGACGAGACCAACCGTTCGACGCTCGCAAAAAAAAACCGCGACGCGGCCTTGCGAGTGAAAGACGATCCTGGTTAAATCCTCGAATCGCCGCTGAGAAGTGACTGAGGCGATTCGAACTTCGAAGTGAAAACCGGTCGAAAAAATAAAAAGACGACCGGTTGACACAAGAAGACGAGGTGAGTAAAGTTCGACTCCCCGACACGAGATGCGAGACGCGAAACGGATCGCTAAGGTGTTGGTAAGGTTGGACTTGATGCGATGTTGATCGAATTAGTTTCTCGCTGCGGCGAGGGTCTTATTCGCTGAACATGGCGAGCGTAGCGGCGAGAGTCGCTGTGCGATTGATCTTTGACAATCCGAATGTAGAGGTAAGATGGCATCTTGTGGAGCGGTATTCGCTTGGCGAAAGCCAGCGGACCGCGATCCCAGCTAGCGCCTCAGATCGTTTGGCCTTGGTGAAAGCCAAGGTTGGACGCGTCTAAGGTAGTAGAGATGAATATCGTCGACTTGTGGAGGCGTTTTTTCGGAACGCCTCCTCGGATCGATAGCTTGACTGGAAAAGTTCATGTCTTCGGTTTGCGTCAGTGAAAGCTGGTGTAGGGCGGGGAGCCTTGAATTTGGGTGGCCAAGCTATTAAGGGCACATGGGGGATGTCTTGGCGTTAGAAGGCGAAGAAGGGCGTGGAAGGCTGCGATAAGCCTGGGGGAGCTGTCAAACAAGTGTTGATCCCGGGATTCCCGAATTAGCTTAAGCTGAATCCATAGGCTTAAGTGGCAAACCGAGCCAACTGAAACATCTCAGTAGCTCGTGGAAAAGAAAGAAAACTCGATTCCGTCAGTAGCGGCGAGCGACAGCGGAACAGCCCAAACCATCGGGATTTTCCCGGTGGGGTTGTAGGGCTTCTCATATGGGAGTTACAAAACCAGTCGATAGCCGAATCCGATGGAAAGCGGATCCATAGAGGGTGACAGGCCCGTAGGCGGCATTGAGCTGGTCTCTCGAGGAGTACCTGAGTAGGTCGGTGCACGTGAAACCCCGACTGAATCGACGGGGACCATCCCGTAAGGCTAAATACTCTCTAACGACCGATAGTGAACTAAGTAGAGCGATCGAAAGGTGGGAAGAACCCCTATAAGGGGAGGACACTGAACCTGAAACCATGTGCTTACAAGCTGTCGGAGCGCGTTCATGCGTGACGGCGTGCCTTTTGCATAATGATCCGGCGAGTTACCGTCAGCAGCCCGGTTAAGGCTTTAAGGGCCGTAGCCAGAGGGAAACCGAGTCTGAATAGGGCGACTATGTTGCTGGTGGTAGACCCGAAACTGCGTGATCTACCCATGAGCAGGTTGAAGCGCGGGTTATACTGCGTGGAGGACCGAACCCGTCTGGGTTGAAAACCGGTGGGATGACTTGTGGGGAGGAGTGAAAGTCTAATCAAACGCAGAGATAGCTGGTTCTCTCCGAAATATATTTAGGTATAGCCTCGAGCCACTACGTACCGGGGGTAGAGAGACTGAATTGGCATGGGGGCCCTTCCAGGTTGCCCAGCCGAACCAAACTCCGAATACCGGTGCGACTATCTCGGGAGACAGACCGCGAGGGATAAGCTTCGCGGTCGAGAGGGAAACAACCCAGACCATCGGCTAAGGTCCCTAAGTGATACTCAGTCACAAAGGAAGTGAAGTTGCAGTGACAGCCAGGATGTTGGCTTAGAAGCAGCCACCATTTAAAAAGTGCGTAACAGCTTACTGGTCGAGCAATTTCGCGCCAATAATGACCGGGAGTAAGTATCACGCCGAAGCTATGGATCGCAGCAATGCGATGGTAGGAGAGCGCTGTACGACAGATACAAGCCATACCGTGAGGAGTGGTGTCGGGTCGTACAGGTGATTATGCCGGAATGAGTAGACGATAAAGCAGGTGAGAATCCTGCTCGCCGAAAGCCTAAGGTTTCCTGGGGAAGGTAATTCCGCCCAGGGTTAGCCGGTGCCTTAGTCGAGGCCGAAAGGCGTAGACGATGGATAGCAGGTTAATATTCCTGCGCCATTGGGGTGAACTGATGGAGGGACGGCGTCTGGAAAGTGGGCGGTACGACTAGAAATGTCCGTGCCTGGACCGGAGTGGAGGGGATGTTAAATGCACCCTCGTCGACAATGGTTTGGGCCGAGAGCATACAAGTTCTCGAAGCCACTCGAAGGACGTCCAAGAAAAGCTCCTAAGGGTCAAAACTCCAATGACCGTACTAAAACTGACACAGGTAGGCGAGACGAGAAGTCTCAGGCGCTCGGGAGAACGGTGGTTAAGGAACTCTGCAAATTGACCCCGTAAGTTCGCGATAAGGGGAGCCCCTCTTTGTTTACGCATCGGGGGGCCGCAGTGAATCGGCTCTAGCGACTGTTTATCAAAAACACAGGTCTCTGCTAACTCGTAAGAGGATGTATAGAGACTGACGCCTGCCCGGTGCCGGTAGGTTAAGGAAGAGGGTTAGCCGCAAGGCGAAGCTCGCGACCGAAGCCCCGGTAAACGGCGGCCGTAACTATGACGGTCCTAAGGTAGCGAAGTTCCTTGTCGGGTAAGTTCCGACCTGCATGAATGGCGTAACGACTGGAGCACTGTCTCAACCACCGACCCGGTGAAATTGTAGCCGTGGTGAAGATGCCACGTACCCGCGGTTAGACGGAAAGACCCCATGAACCTTTACTGTAGGCTGATATCGGGCTGAGGTACGTTTTGTGTAGAATAGGTGGGAGGCTGTGAAGCGGTGGCGCTAGCCATCGTGGAGCCAACGTTGAAATACCACCCTGAATGTGCTTTAGTTCTAACTCTGGCCCTGTGAAACCAGGCAGAGGACAATGTCAGTTGGGCAGTTTGACTGGGGCGGTCTCCTCCAAAAGAGTAACGGAGGAGTACAAAGGTACCCTCAGCCTGGTTGGTAATCAGGCGTCGAGCGCAAGGGTAGAAGGGTGCTTAACTGCGAGACTCATGAGTCGAGCAGATACGAAAGTAGGTCCTAGTGATCCGGTAATCCCGTATGGAAGGGTTATCGCTCATCAGATAAAAGGTACTCTGGGGATAACAGGCTTATCGCCACCGAGCGTCCACAGCGGCGTGGCGGTTTGGCACCTCGATGTCGGCTCATCACATCCTGGGGGTGAAGAAGCTCCCAAGG
>JBIKVL010000176.1:0-7305 GCA_044356875.1 Pirellulaceae bacterium
GGGGGGGGGTGGCCCCCGGTGGGGCCCCACGACAATGGCCCACCCGCTTGGCGAACAGCCGCTTGATGTTGTCGCACGCTCGGCCAAAGTCGCGGACCACTCCGTGGTCCGCTCGTTGGTGCTGCAAGCTGCGCGAGATTCCGTCGCGTGCGGTTCGCAATTCGCTGGTGGAGGCGTTGTTTGGCGACTCGGCGTTGGACCACGCAGTGGTCTACGACATTGGCCCACCCGCTTGGCGAACAGTCGCTTGATGTTGTCGCACGCTCGGCCAAAGTCGCGGACCACTCCGTGGTCCGCTGGTGGGTTTGCTGCAAGCTGCGCGAGATTCCGTCGCGTGCGGTTACCGATTCGCTAGTGGAGGCGTTGTTGGCAGCTCAGCGTTGGACCACGGAGTGGTCCACGACATTGCTCGCGCCGGGATTTGGCGGCTAGCCGCTGGTCGGCTACACGCTGGTGGGCTGGCCGAGGATTTTGGCGAGCCGTTCGTGGGTTTCGGGCTTCGAGAGCTCCAGTTTGCCGAAGCCGTACTCGGCGCCTTCCGCCACGGCCGCCACTTGATGCTCGGCGTAGTTCGTCACCAGCATCATCGGAACCGCGCGGAGCCGCGGGTCGCTTTTGACCCGCTTGATGATTTCCAGGCCGTCCGAGTAATCCTGATCGAGCTTGCGATTGACCAGCACCAGATCGATCGGACCGGCCTGGAGCGCGGCAAGCGTGTCCTCGGGGCCGTGCGCCTGGAGCACTTCGGCCCCGAACCCCGTCTCCAGCATCCGCCGGATGGCGGCATGGTCGGGAACGCAATTCCCGACATCCAAAACACGCTTGCCCATCGGTTCCCTTCCTACTTCGACGCCTCGATCGCGAACAAATGGTCTTTGTTCGCGATGTACAACACGCCGTTGGCGACCACCGGCGTCGTGTAGACGGAGCTGAGCATGTTCACTTCGAAGACCGGATCATGCTTCTCCGAACTGACCTTGAAGATGACGATGTCGCCGTCCTCGTCGCCAATGTAAACATGGTCGCCGACGATCAGCGGCGAGCCCCACGAGGCGGCCAACATGTCGTAAGTCCAGTAAACCTTGCCCGACTTGGCGTCGACGCAGTGGATCAAACCGCTGAAATCGGCGATGAACAGCAGATCGTTCTTGATCGCCACCGTGCCGCAGCTGCGGTGCATCGTCTCTTCGAAATCGATCTTGCCGTCTTGGTTGGCGTCGTACGTGGAATACCGCCAGACCACGGCCGAGTTCGGGTTCGCGATCGCGACTTCGCCCTTGTCCGGCTCGACAGCCTGAACGCGCTTGTGCGGGATCACCTTCTGGGTCTGTCGGTCCACGGCCAGCATTTCGCTGACGTCGCCCCGCTTCGTCGGATCGATGCAGTACAGATGGCCAATGCCCTCGCCGTGCTCGGGGTCCTGGCCGACCGCCACGTACACCAACCCGTCGTACACGACCGGCGTGCCGATGATGTCGTTGCGAGTGCCTCGGCCGCCGAGAATCAACACGGCGTCCTTCGGATTCAGGTCGGCCTTCCAGAGCAGTTCCGGTTTGCCATCGACGCCTTTGTCGGCCTTGAAGCTGTACAGCCAGCCATCGCCGCCGCCAAAAAACACTTGCGGCACGCCGCCCAGGGTCGCCACCGTGGGCGACGACCACTGGCCGTGATGGATGTTGCCGCCCGGCGACTTGTCGGTCCAGAACACCTTGCCGGTATTCTTGTCCATCGCGAAGAAGCTCGGCGCGTCCGGCGCGGGGATGTTCAGGTGCGATTCATCCACGCCGTTCGACGTGCAGACGAACAGAATGTCGCCAACCGCCGTCACCGAGCAACTGCACATATTGTGCTGGGAAACGCCCATTTCCTTCATCATGTCGTACACCCAGATCACATCGGCCTCGTCCTTGTCGGCGGGGCCCAGGATCTTGAACGCGGACAGCCGGGGGCCGGCGAGCGTGATGCGGAAATCGCGTTCGGCGCCGCCAGCGTTGGCCGTGAACGACCAGCGTTTGCCCTCTTCGTCCGTCTTGATCGCAACTTCGGCCGGCAGTTCCGCTCCGACGGCGGCGAACCGCCCGCGGATCACCTCGGTCAGCTTGCCTTCCTTCAGTCCCGCCAAGATGCCGGCGACTTGGTCCTGCGCCGCATCCTCGTTGCGCATCACCTCGAACAGCTTGGCCGGATCCTTCGTTACCGGCCCATCGTCCTCGTTGTCATGGAAACCTTCGGTGTCGAGGCAACGGACCTCGCCGCGGCTCGTGACAAACCACGCCCGCTTGCCCTCGACATACGGCGAGCAGCAGATGCCTTGCATCGGCCAGTCGTGAACGCGGCCCGTGGGCAGCTTCTCGCTGCTGTGCTGCCAGAGGAACTTGCCATCCGCTTCGTTGAAGCACAGCAGAACGCCCAAATCGACGTCGGCCGAATAACGCTTGACGTAGCCACCCGAGTTATTGGTGCCGATGAAAACGCGGCCGTCGGCGATGACCGGATTGCCGTAGGTCTGGCTTCCCAGCGTCACCACCCACTTCACGTTTTCGGCTGCATCTTTCTTCCAAGCACCTGTCTTGCGATCGAAATCCCCAGGTTGCCATTCGATCGGAATGTTGTCGGCGACCGGAACGTTGTTGCGGAACGGCGTGCCGCCCCACTGCGGCCAATCGCCCGCCTTCATCACCGGATTGGCCGACTTGTCGATCGCCGGCGCCTTGGCAGCGACGGCGGCCACCGCCGCGACCGTCGCGGTCGCAGCACCCGCACCCGCCGCCGGCGCTTCCGCCTTCGGCTCGTCGGCTGGCTTGCCTTCCGCCGGCTTGCCTTCAGCTGGCTTCCCTTCAGCAGCCGGCTTCGCGTCGGCAGCCGGCTTCTCTTCTGCTGGCTTGTCACTGGCCGGCTTTTCTTCCGGCTTTTCGGCAGCCGGCTTCTCTTCAGCCGGTTTCTCTCCCGCTGGTTTCTCTTCGGCCGCGGGCTTATCGGCCGGTTTTTCAGCCGGTTCGGTCGTGGCTTCCGTCGGTTCGGACTTGGCGTCGTCGCTCTTGGCGTCGTCGCTCTTGGGGGCGGCCGCGCCCGTGGTGGCGGAGCTGCCGGTCGCCTTGGTGCCGCCCGGGCTGGCGGGCGGAGGTGAGGGCGGTTGGCAACCGCTGATGAGCACGTTCAGCACGAGGCCGAGCGTGAAGGCGAAGACGATCGCCACGTAGGGCTTGAAACGCTGGGACATGGGGACCTTTCTCCTAACGCGTTGTGGGTCGAGGCGAGCGCGGGGGACTGCGCTGCCGCAACTACTTGTTCGGGGTCACGGTGACGTTGTCGATGAAGATTTCCGCGTTGGTCGCGTTGCCGAACAGGCCCGGGCTTCCTTGCGTGTTCGGGCGGGAATCTTCCAGTTCCACGGTCCATTCGGCCGGCTCTTTTTCATCGCGTGGCCAGACCTTGCCTTTCAGAAAAGCCTTGCCGTCTTGGTTGGCGGCTTGGAACTTGATCGTGTACCACTTGTTTGGTTCCCACTTGAAGTCGATCCGCTTGAAGTGGCGGTGGTCGTGGGAAACCCAACTGGTCAGGAACAGCTTTTGGGCCACACCTTGCATGTCCAGCGTGTAGCCTTGAGCAATGACGCCGATGTCCGGCATCTTGTTGTCCGCCGTCGCGCCTTTCACGTCGACTTGGATGGTGTAGTCCGACAGATCGGACTGGCCGAACCAGCAGCGGCTCCGGGTTCCCTTGGGGATCGTCGTGACTTTGACGATGACGTTCGAGCCATCGACCTTGCGGGCCACGTGGCGATAGCGGGCCCCGACCCAGGTGAGCGGCGCGTCGGTAAGACCCTCGAAATCAAACTTCCAAGGTAGGGGCGGCACGATGCGGATACGCGATTTGGCGCTCAGTTCGCCCACCTTGGCCGTGACAAACGTCGCGACATGGCTGGCGTCGGCGGGAATCTTCAGCGTGCCGTCGCTGGAAACTTCCCCCGGACCTTCCACCGTGAACTCGGCGGGCGATTCCTTGAGGAACTGACCCTTGCTGTTGAACAACTTGACGGTCAGCTTTTGCGTGGCGCCTGGCCGGAGCAACAGTTCGCAGGGAACGACTTGGGCCAGCGCTGGCGTCGGATCGTCGGCGGCGGGCGGTTCGGCGGCCGGCGGTGGCACCGGTTCGAAGGCGGGCGTCTTGCCGGCGTCCGCGAAGCAGTAGGTTGCCTCGGAGGTCTGCACATAGACGCGGCCATAACTGGCGATTGGCGAGGCGTTGCATTCCTCGCCTGTTCCGAAGTTGCCCTTCGCCTTGATTTTCACGCCTTGCTTGTCGTCGGGCGAAAGGATCCACCAGCGGCCGTTGGCTTCCATGTAATAAATTTTGCCGTCGGCGTAGAGCGGACTGGCGCGGCCCATCGTGCCGACCGAAAACCGGCGGCCGATCTTTTCGCCCGTCGTGGCGTCCACGACCCACAGCTTGCCTGCGTCGTCGAAGCAGTACAGCCGGTTGTCCACCTTGAGAATCGACGACTTGCCGATGCCCAATTCCTCCGTCTTCCAGATCGTGCCCGATTCCGTGATGTTGCCGGTCTTCGTGCCGTCGATCAGCGCGACCGCGCCCATCGCCGTGCCCTTGATGTTCTCCTCGCTGTGGCCCATGTAGATCTTTTGGCCGTCGGCCAGCGGGGCGATGTTCAAGCCGCGCCGCGAGAAGGCGTATTGCCACAGCACTTTGCCAGTACGCGGCTGGAAGGCCCAAACCTTGCCGTCCCCGCAGCCGATGACCAACGCCTTTTGGCCGTTGAGCGTCGTGATGATCGGGGCGCTATATGTCGTGTCTTCCGGCAGCAGCGTCGTGCTGGCGAACCAAGTGGTCTCACCCGTTAACTTGTTAAAGGCGAGGAACCGGTGGGCGGGCCGCGCCATCTCGCCCCAGCCGATGACCACAGCGCTCACGATCACCAGATCGTCAAAGACTATCGGGAAATTCGTCCGGCCACCGTAGGTGCTCAACAGCCCGAATTCTTCGTGGAGCGCCCGTTTCCAGACCGGCTTGCCGCTCTCCGCGTTCAAACAGGCGAAGTAGCCGCAGACGCCCAATACGTAGAGGTTGCCCGAACTGGGGTCGGCGATCACCGAGGACCAGCCGAGCCGCGTGTCCGGCACGTCGGACGACCACACATTGAACCGGTGTTCCCACACGGTCTTGCCGGTCGCGGCGTCGACACACACCACCTTTTCGCCTTCCTCCGCCGTGCCTGGCTGGTCGCGAACGATGGTGTACAGCTTGCCTAGATAGGTAATCGGAGTGCTCCGGCCGCCCAGATCGGTTCGTTTCCAAACCAAGTTGGAACCTTCGCCGCCGCGATGGTCCCACTTGTCCGGCAACCCCGTTACGCGGGCGATTCCGTTTTGTTCCGGTCCCCGCCAGTACGTCCAGTCGCCCCCAGGGGAAGGCTCGGCGCCAAACGCCGCCGCTCCGGCCCAAGGCAAGGCGGTGCCGCCAATCGCGGCACCGAAGTCGCCGCTGCGGGAAGCGAACGTGCCCAACGGGGAAGGAACGGAAGCGGCAGGACCGAGCAGCCAGCCAGCGGTGGCCGCTAAAACGCCGAGAACCGTCCGCCAAGATCGCGTCGCGTTGATGTTCATGGCAGGTTAGACCGCGTTGGAAAACGCGGCTTCGGGGTGGGGAGGGAGATTGCGCCGGATGTCCCGAAGTTTACGACGGCGCGAGTCGCGCCACAAGCACTAGACGTGCGGGCGAGCGCCGTCGGGATGGCTCGCGAAAGCAACAGCCTTACCGTGACGGCCGATTCGAAGGACTGGCGTTCGGCTTCATCCTCAGCGGAATAGGACTCATAGGACCTATAGGACTCATGGGACCCATATGACCTATTTGACCTATCGGACCTTTTGAACTGGCCGGCCCCACAGGAGTGATCACGGCGGCCGGGCGGACCTCGCGATCCTCCAGGCCGCTCTTCGCCGCACGGTTGCTGGCGGCATGCCAGTGCAGCCACATCGATTCGTGATAGCCAAAGTCCTGGCCCGTCAGTTTGATCAACGCCGCGTGAACCTCGGGGTTCGCTGTCGCGACCAACAGCGTGGCCGGTTGATCGTCCCCGCCAGCTCGGAAGAAGCCAAGCTGCGGGAGCCCCGCCGCGTCCTTAGGCACCGTCAGCGAGACGGAGTCGGCATTCGCCGCATTTCGAGCGGGGTTGGCGACAACGTGTCGAGTCGCCAGCGCTCGGATCAAGGGACCGACGGCGGAACGGTCCTCGAGCCGTCCCAGCAAATACGCCGCCCGATTGACGCGAAAGTTCACCGGATCCTGCAAACCTTGGCACAGCCGCTCGACCAACGTCGGCGGTTTGCGTTTCAGGACATAATCCGCCGCCGTCTGAAACACCTCGGGGTGCGGGTCGGCCAGCGCCGCCATCAGCACCACGTCGAACGCCTCCGCCCCGGGTATCTGATTCAGTACATGGATGAAGAAGACGCGCCGCGTGAACACCCGTTCGCGCTCGAGACACGCGCGCAGCGCCGGCACCGCCAGCGGATCGCGGATCTCCGACAACAATCGCTGGCCCTCCGCCGCCCGCTCGCGCCGCAGCAGCATCTCATGCCACTGGAACACGCGTTGCCGCCACGCCGTCCGCTCGGCTTCGACTCGCTGGCGCTCTTCGAGCAATTCGATTTCCTGGCTCAGTCGCCAGCGGCCCTCGTGAAACTCGTAGCCGAGATCCGCTTCCAGGTCGGCGCGACGCTTCCATCTTCCGTTTATCTGGGCGTAGCCTAGCAGCGACCAAGCGCGGGTATGATTTGGATTCAGCTCGACGAGCCGCCGCAAATGATGGTCGCCGTGCGCCTTCAGGCCCCGTTGTCGGCACCATTCGGCCGCCTGCCATTGGCCGTCGGCCGTGTCCGGAAAACTGGGCGCCGCCCGGTCGTACTCGGTCTCGACCAACCGCCGCCGCCGCACTTCCTTCACCTGCGACTCGGCCAGTTCGCATTCCATCGCCACCGGTTCGATGGCGGCGACGCGATACGGATCGCCCGGACGGCGGTCGGCGTTGAGCCACCGGCCGCGAACACTGCCGCCCGTTTCCAGAATGAACAGCGATTCGCCCTCGGCGGGCGCCGGCGGAGCGGCCATCGCGAACGCGGCGAAGAGAACGTACGCCACCATGGCTTAACCGTGAAATGCCGTGATCCCGACCGGAACCAGACCGTCACGAAGGCTGACTGAGACGCTCGGAAAGCCGTCCCAAACCAGGAATCCGCATCGCGACCGCTCGTGCCGGACCGCTGAGCGCATAGTAGCAAAACACCA
>JBIKVL010000177.1:0-7297 GCA_044356875.1 Pirellulaceae bacterium
ATCGAAAAACATCCCACCGA
This sequence comes from Pirellulaceae bacterium, assembly GCA_044356875.1. Classification (GTDB taxonomy): domain Bacteria; phylum Planctomycetota; class Planctomycetia; order Pirellulales; family Pirellulaceae; genus CAIXSC01. The sequence continues at coordinate 21 of JBIKVL010000177.1, forward strand.
CCCGCTCGCCGCCGAAGCCCGGAAACGGGTGCAGATCCTGAAGTAGCGAAAGCGACACTCCACCATGAAGCGTTCTTTGATCCTCGCCCTGATGATGCTGGGGCTCGCCGTTGTCGGCATGCGGGCCGTATCGCGGTTCGAAGCCCAGGCGCGGGCGCAAACGGCCGCGCAGGCTCAGCAGCCCGCGCCGGCGAAAGCCTCGGCCACGCAGCCCGCGAGCGGCACTGGAAGTGCGCCGACCGGCGCCCCGTCCACCGGCGACGAGGCGGGTCCGAGCGGCGCGGGCGCGCCGGTGATCGAAGCGCCGGCGGGCGGCGACACGGCTGCGACCGCAGGCGATCCCGCGGCGGCGCCGGCCGATGGCGCGGCGGCCGCCTCGGGACCGTCGAAAGAGATCAATGTTTTCGAGCTCGCCGGCCAAGGCGGGATCTTCATGTACCCGATCTACCTGCTGTCGCTGGTGTCGGTCGGGGTCGCGATCGAACGCGGCATCGGACTGCGCCGCGATCGGGTGCTCCCCCAACGTCTGGTCGGAGCGCTCGGGCAGCTCGGCGGTTCCAAAACCGGCTTCGATCCGCGTCGCGCCTACAGGATTTGCCAGGAAAACCCGTCGTCCGCCGCCACCGTGATCAAGTCGATGTTGCTCAAGGTCGGTCGCCCACACTCCGAGGTCGAGCATGCGGTGCAGGAGGCGAGCGAACGCGAAGCGAACCGCATCTACGGCAACATCCGCTGGCTGAATCTGGCCGCCTCGGTCGCGCCGTTGATCGGCCTGCTGGGAACCGTCCAAGGCATGATCGTGGCGTTCCACCAAACCACGGTGCTCGACCCGGGCGCCAACAAGGCGGTCGAATTGGCCAACGGCATCTACACGGCGCTCGTTACGACGTTCGGCGGTTTGTGCGTCGCGATTCCCGCGTCGATCTTCGCCCATTATTTCGAGGGCCGAATCCAAAACCTGTTCCACCAGATCGACGAGCTGCTGTTCAACCTGCTCCCGCAGATCGAGCGGTTCGAGAATCGCATGCGGTTCGCGCAGCAGCACGCGGACGCGCCGGAAGCGGCGGGCACAGACGCGGACCCAACAGCGATCCAGGCCGCCTCGGGACAAGGTTAACGGGCACGGCGAACTATGGCTGTCAAAATCAATCGTGGCCGCGCGCTCGACGCCATCAACATGACGCCCGTCATCGACATGGTGTTCCTGCTGCTCATTTTCTTCCTCGTGGCGTCCCAGTTCGCCGAGGATGAACGAGCGCTCAAGGTGGTTTTGCCAAGCGCGAGCGAGGCGAAGCCGCTGACGATGGCGCCTAGGGAAGTGTTCGTGAACGTGAACGAACGCGGCGAGTTTTTCATGGATGGACGGATCATGCAGATCGACGAGGTGGAGGCCGTGTTGCGGCAGGCGGTCGCCAACAACCCGGCCAACCAGTCGGTCATCATCCGCGCTGACAAACGCGTCTTGTTCGACGCGGTCGTCGCCGTGATGAACGCCTGCAACAAAGTCGGCGTGCGCGACTACGTGGTCACGACAGCGGGCGAGAAAGAATAGGTTCGCGGCGGAGACATCGAGGTCTCCGGAAGCGAGGGAACCGATGGCGAAAACACGGCGAATCGTTAAGAAATCGCGGTTCCAGCCCGGCCGGGCTGTGGACGAGCGCCTATGGCCCGTCAACGTCGCGCTGGCGGTGCTCACCGCGTTCGTCATGGGCATGGTCGCGGTCTACCGCAGGCCCGACGACGTCTGGTACCTCAACTCGTGGTTCTGGCTGGTCGCCATTCCGTTGATCTCCGGCGGCGCGATGCTCGGCCTGCGGCTACTCGATAACCGCACCGTGCGCCGCGCCGCTCAATTGGCGACCGTCCTCAGCTTGCTCGTTCATATCCTGTTCCTGTTGTGGTCGATCGAGTCGACGCTGTTCGGCGTGAAGGCGACGCCCGAGACGGCCGCACGCAAACCACAGGATCGACGTCCCAAAGTGGTCGTGCCCGAGTACGCTCAGCACCACTTCAACGATCCGCTCGAACGGCCGCAGCAGGATTACGAAAAGCCTGTCGAGACGGTGAACCCCGACCCGCCCGCCCCGGAAGTCGCTCGGCAGGAAACGCAACCCGAGCCGCCCACGCCCGTCGAACAGCCGACTCCTACCCCCGAACCGCAAACCCAGCCGCAACAGTCGCCCGCGAACGTTTCCAAGCAACGGCCCTCGGAGACCGCGCCGCGAGCCGCCGAGCAAGCGGCGAAACTCAGCCGCAACACCACGCCTTCCCGGGAACTGCCGAACCAGACCGCCACGATCGCCACGCCCGCTCCACCCGCTCCCGCCACCTCGCCCCGGCAAGAGCCGTCGCCTACCACCCAGGCCACCGCCCGCACGCAGACGGAACGCGCCGCGCCCGCTCCGAACGCCACCACGCCGCGGAGCGAACCGACTCCCGCTCAGCCAACTCCCTCGCCGGCCCCCGCCAACACCCAAGTCGTGCGGCGCGCCACCGACACGGCACGCCCGCCAGCGGACACTCCCAATCCGCCCATGCCGACCGCCACGGCCTTGCCGCGTCAGACAAGCCAACCGCAGGCGTCGCCCAGTTCGACCTTGGCGGCCGCCGCCGCCCCGTCGCCATCGCGGCAAACCGCGCCCGACACGCCGCAGCCAGCCACGACGCTCGCCGTCCGCCAGCAAACCACTTCGACGACCGCGCCCCGGCAGACCGTGGAAACGCCGCCCACCGATCCCACGGTGACGCCAACCCCGTCGCCCACCGCCACGCGTCAATCGGCCGCTCCACCAGCGCCGACCTTGGCCGCCGCGCCGACTCCCGTTCCCAATCAGCGCCCCCGCGCCACGACACGCGTCGAAACGGCGACCGCAGCGCCCGTCGACACGCCACAGCCCACGCCGCTCGCCTCCGCCGCCACCACGCCGCAACCGCGAACGGCACCGGCGCAGCGGGCGACAGCCAACAGCAGTGCCGCCGCCACACCCACTCCGACCGTCGAAGCGCCGGCCACGCCAACCAGCACGACCGCCACTCCCTCGCAGACAGCGCGGCGGGAAGCGTCGAACTCGCCGACTGCGAACTCACCGACTGCGAATTCGCCGACTGCGAATTCGCCGACGACGCCGTCCACCACCGCGATCGCTCGCCAAGCGGCGCGGATGCCCGCAACAACGCCGTCGCCAACCGCTACGGCGGTCGCCACTCCGAACTCGCCGGCTAGTCAGACGAGTGCCACTGGCAGCGTCTCGACAGCCGCCGCGACGACGCCCAGTCCGGTCGCCGTGGCGACGCGGAAACAGGATGTATCGAGCCCACAGACAGCGCGGGCGGCCGGCGAAGCGTCGCCGAGCAATTCGCCGCCGTCGCCAACGCCGACAGCGGTCGCGAACGCCGCTCGAGCGGTCGCCACGGACGCTCCGCAGCCGCAAGCGAGCAGCGCGCCGAACGCCGCCGCGACCGGCCGGCAGGTTCCGAACACGGCGCCGAATGTCGTGACGCAAGCGGCCGCCGTCGCGACCAACATGGCTCCGCGAGCGGCAGCGGAAGTGCAAGCGGCGGCGGACGCGTCGCAAGTCGCCCGTCAGAACTCGCCGTCCAACGCCGCGACCCGCGTTCAAAATCAGCTCGACGCCCCCTCGCTCAGCACTTCCAACCAGCCGACCCAGGCGTCGGTGAGCCGTGCGCAGGCGGCGAATGCGCCGTCGATCGACCCGACAGCCACAGCCGCCGCGATGCCTGCCCGAGCCGCTCAAACGGCCCCGGCTGCCTCGTCGCCAGTGGCGGTGGAAAGCCCGGCGATGTCGATCGCCGCGCAGGGAACAGGGGAACCGGCCGCGCAGCCGCAGACGACGGCCGTCGCCCGGTCAACGACCGGCATGGCGGGAGCGGGCCAGTCCGCGAACCTCGACCGTTCGGCCCCCGCCGCTCCGAGCCCCGCGCTGGTCGCTTCCGGAGCCGCTCAACGTTCGCAGGCGACGCAGGCCACTCCCGAAGGACCGGCGCTCTCGCCGAGCGAATCGGCGATTCTCCGCCGATCGACAGCCGGCGCCGACCGTCCGTCCGCTGTGCTGAAAGCGGAACCGATTCCCACGGCGACCACGCTGGGAGCCGCTCAGCCTACCCAGCTCGCTGCCAGTTCGAGCGCTTCCGTCACGCAAGCTAGTTCCAACGCGGCGACCGGGGCGGTGAACGCGGCGGCTGGCCGAGTGGAAGTGGACACCGGTCCGACGCAAGTCGTGTCGGAACGCGGAGTCGGTCGGGCTTCTGGCGGCGGCCAACCCGACGCGACGCTTGCCCCCGAATCGGCTGTGATCGCTCGCAGCCGCACCGGCGGTTCGCCGCAGATGTCGATCGCCGCGACCGACACGTCGGTCGCTCCGGCGGCGCCTGCCGCGACGGGTGGTGGAACGCCTCAAACGGCCGCGTTGTCCGCTCAGGCCACGGCCAACGTGCGCAATCAAGAAGGCGGAGCCGCCCCCGTAACAGGCGGTCCTTCCGCTGCCGCCGCGCCTGGCGCCACCGTGGAGGTCGCCGCCGCTCCGCAGGTGGCCGACGTTTCGCGGAGTCGCGCGGACGCCGTCGCCGGCGCGGCTGCCGCTGCGGCGGGTGGCGGTCAACCGAATCCATCCGCCAACGCGTCGGAAGAGCGCGCCCCGACGCTGGCTCGTGCCGCATCCGGAGGTGGCCCGCAGGTCGCCGCCACCGCGTCTATGGCGGTTGAAGTTCCAGGAGCCGCTGGCGCCGCCGCGATGGCTGCGGGCGGCGTGTCGGGCAGCGCGGGCACGCCGGCGGGACCGCCGTCGGCGAACGCCGGGTTGGAAGCGACGGCGCTGGCGGCCGCGATGAGTCGCCCCGGACCGTCCGGCGCGTCGCCGAACGCGGCGGCGGTCGGTGGAGTCGCCGGTTCGCCCTCCGTAACCGCGGGCGACCCGGGGGCTGGAGCCGCCGCCGCCGAATTGGTGGCACAAACCGTCGTCGCTCGCGCCGAAGCGGCCGACGGCGCCGTTGGCGCTCCGACCTTGGGTGGCGGCGTGCCCATGCCCAACCGCGCCGCGACCGGCATGGCTCTACCTTCCAACAGCACGGCCGCCGAGTTAGCGGCGGCGCCGCAGCCTTCTTCCAGCGGCTCGCCGACCGGCCTGCCGTTGGAAGCGCAAGGCATCGCCGCGATGAAGCTTGCTGGCGGTCCGGCGGCAACGGCGGCCGCCGGTCCCGTGGGCGCGCTGACCGCCGATACGGCGTCGATCGGCGATTCGGGTGGCCCGGCCGGGGCGGTGGGAGCGGCCGCGGGCAAGCGGCAGACAGGCGAAAACGCCGTGGACGCGGTCGTGAGCTCCTCGCCGGGAGAATCGAGCGGCGCGAAGCGGGCCGAGTCGACGGCCGCCGGCGCGATCGCCGCCGCCGCCACTCAGGTCGCCGACGTGGGGGCGGAAGTCAGCCAGGCGTCCGAGGACCATCTGGTATCGGCCGCCACTCGCGATGTTCGCAAGACGCAGACTGGTGGCGGACCGCTGGCTGTCGACTTGGCGGCGCTCGAAGGCCCGGGTGGATTGGGAAGCACGTTGACGGTGGACGTCGGCATTCAAGATCGTCGAGCGAGCGAGGAAGCGATCGTCGTTCAACCGCGAGCGACGCGGTTTTTACGGCAAACCGTTGGCGGCCTCACGTCGATCAGCACGGCGGCGGTGCTGCCCACGGACGCGTTCAAGGACCGGGCGGTGAAGAACCCGGGCAGTGGCGGAATGAACGGCAGTCCGCCGCCGCAGACCGAGGAGGCGATCGAGTTGGGCTTGGCGTTCCTGGCGAAGAACCAAGCGCAAAACGGCAGTTGGAGCCTCAGCGGCCTGGGCGAGGAAGTGTTGCTGTCGTCCGACACGGCCGCCACGGCGCTGTGTTTGATGGCGTTCCAGGGCGCTGGCTACAACCATCGGGAACATAAATACAAAGACACCATCCGCGCCGGTTTGGAACATCTGCTCAAAAACCAACGCGAGAACGGCGACTTGTTCGTGCAGATGGACGATGGTTCGAACGCCAGCGTATGGCTGTACAGCCACAGCATCGCGGCATTGGCGGTGTGTGAGGCCTACGGCATGACGCAGGACCCCGAACTGAAGATTCCCGCGCAGAAGGCGGTCGATTTCATCGTCAACGCCCAAAACAAAACCCGCGGCGGTTGGCGGTACTCGCCCGGAGTCGGCTCCGACACGTCGGTCACCGGCTGGATGATGATGGCGCTGAAGAGCGGCGAACTTGCCGGTCTCAATGTGCCGCGGGAGACGTTTGTTGGGATTCAGCGGTGGGTTGAGTCGGCGCAGGCGTCGGCCGGCGAGCGGCATTTGTACCGTTATAACCCGTTGGCGCCGGACACGGACTCGCAACGGCACGGCCGCACGCCGTCCCGCACGATGACGTCGGTCGGCCTGCTGATGCGGTTGTACCTGGGCTGGAAACGCGACAATCCGGAAATGCTCCGCGGCGCCGAATACCTGCTGCAAGCTCCGCCGGCGATGGGCACCGAGCGGAATGTGGAACGCGATACCTATTACTGGTATTACGCGACGCAGGTGATGTTCCACGTGGGCGGCGAGCGGTGGAAGCGGTGGAACGACAAGCTGCATCCGCTGTTGGTGTCGAGCCAAATTCGGACTGGCCCGATGGCGGGCAGTTGGGACCCGAACAATCCGTTGCCCGACCGCTGGGCTCCGCACGCCGGTCGGTTGTACGTCACCACCCTGAACCTGCTGTCGCTGGAAGTCTACTACCGCCACCTGCCGCTCTACGTGGAAACCGCGAAATAAGCGGGCTTCCCAGCGGGCGTTGCACCGTCTTCGTTTACCGCCAAGCCGCAGGCGCCGGCTCGGCCGCAAGGCGTGATTTCGTACCCGCGGTGCCGATCGAGGCCAAGAGTCCATGTCGCGACCGTCACTCGCAGCCCGGCGAACGTTTAACTATACGTCGCAACGCGGCTTTGGCGGAGAGCGACAACGCAAACGTGCCGCGCTACTCGCGGCGACGCGGGATAAGCTTGACGCGATAGCCAAATCCGTCGCTCGCGCAATCAATCCGCTGCGTGTCAAAGACAAGATTGGACTGCGGATCGGACGCGAAACGAAAACGTCGAAAATGATGAAGCATTTCGATTTGACCATCGAAGACGATGCGTTCTCGTACAGATTGAAGGAGCAGTCAATTGCGCGCGAGGCTGCGCTGGACGGCATTTATGTGATCAGGACAAGCGTTCCCATCGACACTTTGTCAGCCGAGCAAACCAT
>JBIKVL010000178.1:0-7291 GCA_044356875.1 Pirellulaceae bacterium
CGCGACCAACCGTTCCACCGCTGTGTCCCCGGCGACTGTCTCGGGGGCGACAAAGGCGCTGTCGGCTCCTCGAATCGCCACAGCGGTTCGCGCATCGGGACGGATCGGAATGATGCTGTTTCTGTTGCTGTTGCTGGCGGCGGCGGACAGTGCGTCGGCGGACAGCAAGACGAGCGGCAAGACGAGCGGGAAGTCGGATCGCAAGTCAAGCAGTACGTCGGCGAGCAAATCGGATAGTAAATCGGATAGCAAGGCCAAGGCCCCGGCGAGCGACAACGCGAAGCGCCAGTACGCGACCCAAGCGGGCTCCGGCGATCGCGCCAGCTTTTCGAATTCTTCTGGACGCACGACTGGAACCGCGTCGACTCAGGGGAACAAGACCACCTTTCGCGACAGTTCGGGTCGCTCGACCGGGACGGCGACCACTTCGGGAAACAAGACGACATTTCGCGACAGTTCGGGACGGGTGACCGGAACGGCCTCTTCGTCCGGAAACCGCACGACGTACCGCGACGGCTCGGGACGCACCACCGGCACATCGACGAGCGGCAGTCGCGGCGCCACCTTCCGCGACGCATCGGGACGCACGACGGGAACGGCCACCGAGAGCGGCTCGAAGACACGGTTCCAGGACAGTTCGGGACGGGCGACAGGTTCGGCCAAGGTCACGACGAAGAACAAGAAATAGCTGTTTGCTTGGATGCCTACGACAGGCTTTGGAGCGCCGATCAAGCACCTGGCCGTCCTAGGGCATCCAAGCTTTGACTCCCCACGGGCAGCGAAACTCCCACGGCTTCGACAGCACCCACAGTGTGCGGATTCGCGGGTCTTCCAGCGGATAGGGGCCCGCGCCGTCGGTGAAGTAGATGACGCCGTCGGCTCGGACGGAGTTGAGGAAATCGCGATCAAACACGGGCCGCAGGTCGGTGCCGCCTCGACCCATCACGTGCGATAAATGGCCTTCGAAGCGATAGACCCGCTGGATGACCGTGTCGCACTCGACGATCACCAGTTTCAAATCGTCCGAAAACATGCGCAAATGACGGCCGATCTCGGCGAGTTCCTCGGGTTCCATGCTTCCGGACGTATCGATCGCCACGATCAGCGACCGAGGTTCGGCGACTTTTACGGCATAGGCGCGGCCGGGCACGATCCCGATCAATCCAGGCAAGCGGCGATTAGGGCGGGCATAGGTATGGCGCGGCGCCCGCATCCAGCCTGAAAACATTTGCAAAGCGGCGCGCCAGTCCATGTAGCGGCTCGGCGCGTTGGAACTATGTCGAAGCCGTTGTAGCCACTCGCCCGCCGTTTTGCCCGCCAACCGCGAAATTCCGTCCCCTTCCACCGACGTCAAGGCTTCCTCGACCATCCGCGCGACTCGATCGGCCAGCGTCGGATCGGCTCGATGCCGTCCCACGCCCGCCGCCAAGTGGCCGTCAACGAACGTCCCGCCGGGAATCGGTTTCCCGGAAAGACGCGCCGCGACCAGCAATTCGTAACGCTCCCGAGTGCTCTGGCCTTGGCGGGCGCCGAGCGAGACATAGGCGTCCCAGCGGATCGGCTGGCCCGGCAACGGCGCAACGATATGCTCGTTGGCGCTCATTTCCATCGCCAACTCCATCAAGTCCGGATGGGCCGGATCTTGGAATCGCGGATCGGCGAGATGTCCGAGCACCACATGATGCACTTCGTGCTGCAGGACGCCGCCGAGGAACCGGGCGTTTTCGGGCGGACGCAGGAAGTAGTCGACGTTCACGTGCAGGTAGAACCGGCGGCCATGGGCCGAAACGCCCATCACCGGCACTCCCGGGTCGTCGATCGGATCGAGCCGCGTGAGCACAGCGGCGTAATACGGATATTGCCGCACGAACCCCGAGTCGCGGAGAAAGCCGTCGAACCAATCGCGGAGCGGTTCCACCGCCGTCGGCGCCCGCGAGACGGTTGGCCGCGACGCGCTTTGTCCACCAGCCGTCGCGTTCATTTGCCCGACTTCACTTCCAGTTCGAGTTTCCGGGTCACTTGCCGCAGCGCCGCGCCGTGCGGCTCGACATGCTGCAGGAACATCCCCAATGACAACATCGCGCTGTTGTTGCGACGCAGTTCAAACACCTTCGGATGCTGTTCCAAATGCCGACAGACGGCGAACGCCATGAGGCGAACTCGATGCCGCTTCGACGGGTCCGCCGCCAACTGCCGAATCCGCGTCGACAGCGGACTGCCCGGATAGTCGCGCGCGACCACGTCCTCGGCGCGGAAATGTACCAACGGCAGCGCCGCCAGCTGCTCGCTGAACGTGTCCTCGAGCCGCTCGCGGAAGTCGCCGGGCAAATCCTGCATCAGGCGTTCGAACGCTTCCAACCGAAACTCGTTCCGGCCGATCAAGCGGGCGATCTCGGGACTGCTGATGACCTCGTGGATACGGAACCAGATCATTTCCAACGCGTCGGTTTTACCCTGCGCGACGAGTTCCGCCACCGACTGGCGCAGGCTGGCGTCTTCGTGATAGGCACGTAGCATGGCGCCGACATCCAGTCCGCCGCGTCCGACGAACGATTCCAGCTTGGCCGCCAGCGCTTCGCTCCACGCCGTCGGCAGATAGCCGCATAGCATCGCGTGCAGCAGACGCGGCTCGCCGACCTCGGCGGGGCTCATCGCCTGCAGCACCTGGGACACATAGGTCCATGTTCGGGGCGGCACATCTTCGAGAAACCGATCCTGTTCGCCCGCCAGTTCCAGCACGGCCGGATGCAGCGAGTTCGCGTGGGCCCAGGCCAGCCACTCCGTGCGGTCCGCGCGCACGGCCACATTCAGGAACCGCGAACGCAGGGCCGGATCGAGCGGCGTCACTTGATACTCGTCGTGCTCGGGGTTGATCGCCGCGCACGTCGTCCAGCCATCCGGCAATTGGTACTGGTGCAAACGACGCGCGGTCAACAATTGCAACGCCGGTTGTTGGATGTAGCGTTCGGCGCGATTGAGTTCTTCGAGCATCAAGATCCCCGCGCCGTCCTGCGGCAACGCGAGCGGCGCGGCGAACGACGTGCGGTTGTTTTCAATCACCGGCAATCCGACAAGATCGGGCGGTTCGAGCAGGCTGAGGTCGAGCACCTGGTAGGCGATCCCCAGTTCGTTGGCGACCTGCGCGACTAGTTCGCTCTTTCCAATCCCCGTGGGGCCTTCGAGTAAGACGGGGCGGCGGGCGCGGTAGGCGAGCTTCACGACGGATTTCACGAGCGGCCCGAGCGGCAAGGCGGCCCGTGAACCGCTCGACCGCGCCGCCGCTTTCCCACCGCCCGCTTTGGCGCCGCCTGATTTGCCTCCTGTCGCTGTCGTCACGGACGAGGTCGACGAAGGCGCCCCGGAAGTCGAGGCGCCACCCACGGCACTCGCGGGAGCAACCACGGTAGCGGGCACGACCGCACTAGGGGCCGCTCCGCCACTGTTCGTCGCCGTCGCCGCCGCCGCCTTCGCCTTTGCCATCCGTGTTGCTTCCGCTGGATCGATTCCGCTACGTCAATTCCGCTACGTCAATTCCGCTGGATCAATTCCGCTGGGTCAACGACACCAAGGTTTACGCCAAGATGCCTGTGGCGACTTTGCCGTGAACGTCGGTCAGTCGGAAATCGCGGCCGGCGTAGCGATAGGTTAACCGCAAATGGTCCAGCCCCAACAGGTGCAGCATGGTCGCGTGCAAATCGTGGAGGTGCATGCGGTTTTCCAACGCGTAGTAACCGTAATCGTCGGTCGCGCCGTAGTGGAAACCGGGACGCACCCCGCCGCCGGCGAACCACATGGTGAACCCTTCCGGATTGTGATCGCGTCCATCGCTGCCTTGCACGGTGGGTGTGCGGCCGAATTCGCCGCCCCACATCACCAGCGTGTCTTCGAGCAATCCGCGTTGCTTGAGATCGGTGAGCAAGCCGGCGATGGGGCGATCGACTTCGCGCGAGTTCTTTTCATGTCCCTGTTTCAACTGGCTGTGCTGATCCCATTGTACGAACGCGTCGCTGTGCGTCACCTGGATAAAACGCACGCCGCGTTCCGCGAACCGCCGCGCCAAAAGGCACTGCCGCCCGAAGTTCGCGGTGATGGGATCGTCGAGTCCATACAATCGTTGGGTCGCGACCGATTCGAGCGACAGGTCCTCGGCCTCGGGCATCGCCTCCTGCATGCGGAACGCGAGTTCAAACGTGTTGATGCGGCCTTCGAGCGCCTGATCGCTGCCCGCCAGATCGAGGTGGTCGCGGTTGAGTTCCGCGACGAGATCGAGTTGTCGCCGCTGTTCTCCGCGGGACGTGCCGGCCGCGTTGTCGATGTAGCGGACTTTCGCCTTGTCCGCCGCCACGCTCGCGTTGCCGATCGGCGTCCCCTGGTAGGCGGCCGGCAAAAACGCCGAGCTCCAATTGTTCACGCCGCCGTGGGCGAGCGTCGGGCAGATCGTGATGAATCCGGGCAGATTGCGATTTTCGCTGCCCAAGCCGTACGACACCCACGAACCCATGCTCGGCCGAACGAAACTGTCGCTGCCAGTGTGCAGCTTGAGCAACGCGCCGCCATGAGCGGCGTTCGTGCCGTGCAGCGAGTGCAGGAAACACAGGTCGTCGACGTGTCGGGCCACGTTGGGAAACAGCTCGCTGACCCACGACCCACTCTCGCCATGCCGCGAGAACTTCCACGGCGATTGGTAAATCGTGCCCGTGGGCGCGAATTGCACTCGCGGCTTGTCGAACGGCAACGGTTTGCCGTGGTCACGAGCCAGCAGCGGCTTATAATCGAACGTGTCGATGTGCGACGGCCCGCCCTTCATGAACAGAAAGATCACGCGTTTGGCCCGCGCGGGCAAGTGTCCCGGCCGCGGCGCCAGCGGGTCGGCGGCGGATGGCTCGGCACGTTCGACGCGCTCCGCAGGCTCGCCACGCGCGGTTTCCTCACCGCGGGCGGATTGCTCTTCCCCGAGCAATCCGGCGAGCGCGACGTAGCCGAAACCGGCCGCCGCGTCCTTCAGCATCCGCCTGCGGGAACGCAAAGCCGCTAGCCCGGGCAACTCTCCTGGCGTGGCGTCCGAATCGCAGTCATGACGAACGTCGGCGTTCTTCCGCATGGCGATCACTCCCCTTCTCGTTGCGAACCTTATCGCAAATAAACAAACTCGTTCGACGCCAGGATGGCTTGGCACAGCGATGTCCACGCCTGCGACGCTTGGGGCTGTTCGAGGAATCGTAGAGCCCGCTGCGACTCGGCGGAGGTCGGGCCGCGTCCATAGGCTTGCCAGTACAGCCATTCGACTCGCGACGCGTCGTCCGCCGCGGCGCCTTGCGCGGCCGCCGCCAACCGCGAGCTCGCCCGGGTCGCCATCTGGCTATTGAGCAGGAAGAGCGCCTGGGGCGCCACGGTGGTGGCGTCCCGGTTGCCGTTGAGCACCGACGCGTCCGCGTAATCGAACAGTTGGAAGACGTCGTAGAGGTTGTTGCGGATCACCGGCAGGTAGACCGATCGGCGCGGGCTGTCGTACTTCGTGCCGTCTTTCGATGTGTGATCGAACAGGTACTCGCGGTTTTTCACGTGCAGCAGCGACCCCCCCATCGCCAGATCGAGTCCCCCTGAGACCGCCAACAGCGTGTCGCGGATCGCTTCCGCCTCCAGACGCCGAACGTGAGCGCGGGCCAGCCAGCGGTTTTCCGGATCGCGTTCCCGTTCGGCGGCCCCGATTCGCGTGCTCAGGCCGTAGGTCCGCGACAACATCCAATCACGATGCAGCCGCTTGAGCGACCACTGTTGGCGGACCAAATCGAGGGCCAGCCAATCGAGCAGTTCGGGATGGGATGGACGCTCGCCAAGCTTTCCAAAGTTATCGGTCGACCGCACGAGTCCCTGGCCGAAATGCCACCGCCAGAGCCGATTGACGAGCACGCGGCTAGTGAGCGGGTGATCCGGCCGAGTGAGCCATTGGGCGAGTTCCAACCGGCCGCTTTGATCGGGGCGGAAGGTCGCTTCGGTTGACAGCACACGGGGAAAACGACGCGTGACGGTTTGGCCAAGCGACAAGTGGCTGCCGCGAACATGGATCGGCACTTCGGCGATCGCTCCCTCCGCAACCCCTAAGGCCGTGGAAAAGACGGGCGCTGACTTTTCCAACGCCTTCAGTTCATCCCGGAGCCGTTTCAGGTCGGCTTTCGCGGCCTCGGTGAAGAGAGACTCGATGTTGGCGGGCGGCGCCATCTCGCCGAGCCGCGACCGCGCCTCTGAGCTAGCCGCCGCCAGCCGCTCGTCGATCGCCCGCTTCTTCGCCGCGAGTTGTTCGTCGTGGGCCGCCTTCAGCGCGAATTCCTCGCGAGTGGGCGTGGGGTTTTCGTGCCACCGCGCGACCTTGCGGAAATGCTCCATGGTCCGCGTGCTCTTGAAAATTCCCGCCAAAGCGTAGTAGTCGCTGGTGGAAATCGGATCGAACTTGTGATCGTGGCAACGGCAGCACCCAAGCGTCATTCCCAGGATCGCTCGGCCCAGCACATCGATCTGCTCGTCAACGATATCCATCTCCATTTTCTTTTCGTCGACTTCGGCGAGCACTTTCGGGCCGAGCGCCAAGAAGCCCGTGGCGATCAACCGCTCGTAACGCTCGGCGAGCTGTTCGTTCGCGGGAGGTACGGGCGATGCGGCCGCGGTGGCTGTCGCAGTGCCGGTGGTGGTCGCGGTCACTGTCGTCGATGCGGCCGAAGCGGTCGACATGGCCGACGTGGCCGACACGGTCGATGAATCGGGGAGCAGGTCGCCTGCCAGTTGTTCCTGGAGAAAGCGATCGAACGGCTTGTCGCGGTTCAAGGCCGTCACGACGTAATCGCGGTAACGGAAGGCCGTGCCGTAGGCGACGTTTTCGTCCAGTCCGTTCGAGTCAGCGTAGCGGGCGATGTCGAGCCAATGCCGGGCGTAACGTTCGCCGTAGCGGGGGGAAGCGAGCAGGCGGTCGAGCACTCGAGCACGGGCGTCGGGGGCCGCGTCCGCCAAAAATTCGCGAACCGCCTCGGGGTCGGGTGGCAATCCCGTAAGGTCGAAGGCCGCTCGACGAAACCAAGTGGCGGGGTCCGCATCGACCGTCGGGGCCAGTTGTTCCTGTTCCAGCCGCGCGAGGATGAACCGATCGAGGGCGGTCAACGGCCAGGCCGCATAGCGGACGGTCGGCAGCGGTTGTGGCACGGGCGATTGGAAGGCCCAAAAGCGGCGGCCTTCCGCGAGCTGTTCGTCGCCGACCGATCGCTGCGGCAGCGGCGCCCCGGCGTCTTCCGGCAGCGCCGCG